>JAEYQF010000024.1 GCA_023410155.1 Verrucomicrobiota bacterium
CTGCCGGACTTCGGTCGCGGTGTCGGCGGCGTGACGACTTTCCCGGTCGACGCTCCGGCGAGCACGCCGGGCGGTTCATCGCCGCATCTTGCTTACGACGTTTATTTCCGTTCGACCGGGAAAGCCACGCTCACGCTCGAGTGCGCACCGTCGCTCGACTTCACGCCCGGCCAGCCGCTGCAGATTGCCGTGTCGCTGGATGACGAGACCCCGCAGCTCGTGCGACTCGGCACGGAAGCGACACCTGCCGATTGGAATCGCGCGGTCGCTGAAGGCGTGCGCCGGGTCGCGCTGCCGCTCGTGGTGAAGCGTCCGGGCCCGCACGTGCTGAAGATCTGGCGTGTTACGCCGGCCGTCGTGCTGGAGCGCGTGGTTGTGACGACCGCGCGCGAACGACCGGCTTATCTTGGCGCGCCCGAGTCTCCATTCCTTCCCAAATCGTCCAACTCTCAACCATGAGCGAAATAACCTATCCTGAAATTTTCTCCCTCCGCGGGGAAGTGGCGCTGATCACCGGTGGAGGCACCGGAATCGGCCGCGATATCGCGCGCTCCATGCACGCCGCCGGAGCCACCGTGATTCTCACGGGGCGACGCGAAGCCGAGCTCGCCGCGACGACAAAGGAGCTGGGTGAGCGCGCCGCGTTTTTCGTGCACGATGTGACCCAGCTCGAAACCGCCGCGGATCTCGTGGCGTGCGTCGAGCAGGCGCACGGACCGATCACCTGTCTCGTGAACAATGCGGGGCAAAACCTGAAAAAACCGGCGGTGGAAACTTCGGACGCGGAGTTTGAGGCGATCTTCCGCACGCATGTGCTCGGCGCCCATGCGCTGACGCGGGCGGTTGCGCCCGGCATGATGCAGCGCGGACGCGGCAACGTGCTGTTCACAGCCTCGATGGCGTCGCTCTTCGGGATTCCGCTCGTGATCGCCTACACGGCGGCGAAGGCCGCGTATGTGGGACTCGTGAAAGGCTACGCGACCGAACTTTCGCCGCACGGCGTGCGCGTAAACGCGATCGCGCCCGGCTGGATCGACACAGCGATGTCGCGCAAAGCTTTCGCCGGCGATCCGGCCCGCAAGGAGCGCATTCTTTCCCGCACGCCCATGCGCCGCTTGGGCGATTCCTCCGACATCGGCTGGGCAGCGGTTTACCTGGCTTCGCCCGCGGCGAACTTCGTGACGGGTGTCATCCTGCCGGTGGACGGCGGCGTGAGCATCGGGTTCTAAGCCGCGCCGGATTCTGAGGCGACGTTGCGCGCACCGTGTCCCGACCCGGTGCGCACCTTGGCTCGCCCCGGTCCGCAATCAGCGCCGACCCGGGACGCAACGTGTCGCGAATCGGAGCTGGCAAAAAAGCCCGGCGTGGCAGCCGGGCTTCGTCTTGTCTGCGCTTATCGCCCGGCGGGGTCGCCGGGGATGTTGCGACGTTTGATCGCTTGGTAGTGCTCGAGTGGATACTCGGCCTTCTCGACCCCGGCGGGCAGGTCTCGCTTCGAGAACTGCTGGAAGTAGAGGAGGCAGGCGTCGCGCCACTCGCGGGCTTCGCGTTCCTGGCGGGCGAGCAGCGCCTTCACGTGAGCGAAACGCGGAGCATCGATTTTGTTTTCCAGGCTCGACCACGTTTTCTGGAAACCGCGCACGGTATCGACGCCGCGCTGGTAGGTGAGCCCGATTTCGTCCCAGAGCGTGCGGCCGGATTTCATGCGGTAGTCCCAGGGCAGGTGGTGAAACCAGAGGAGCAGTTCGTCCGGCGTGGTGGCGGGATTGCTCCAGCGCTCGCGCACGGGTTGGGCGTATTGGCTCAGGGCGTCGGAGCCCTTGGCGGTGCGGTCGAAGCCGATGCCGTCGGGGGAGGCGCGGTGATAATACACGGAAGTCCAGTCGGCCCGGCCGGCGTCTTTGACGTCGACCCACGGGCCCGGGCCGTAGTGATGTCCCACGGCCATGATGTGATGAAGGCCTAGCGGCATGGAGTAATCCACAACCGCCTCGCGCGAGGCCATGAGCATGGCGGCGAGCGGTTGCACGACGGCGGGATCATTGGAGAACGTCTGGCGAATCCACTCCTTGGCGATGGCTTCGGAGGAGAGCGTGTGATCCCAGGCGAGGCGGCCGTAGGCATACCAGTTGGCTTGTGCGAGCGGGTGGCTGGTCCAGTTGCGATCGCTGCCGATGTTGGCGACGCCGGCGATCGCGGAGATGCCGTGGAGATCGAGGGAGCCGTCGATCACGCGGCCCACCGTGGAGCCCGGGCCGGAAACGTGGGTGTCGGCGTCGAGCACTTCCTCGAACATGGGCGCGAGGTAGGCGAGGTGCACGGAGCCGCCGAGGTATTCCTGCGTGATTTGCAGCTCGAGCGCGAGCGGCGTGCGTGGCATCGCGCCGAAGAGCGGGTGAAACGGTTCACGCGGCATGAAGTCGATCGCGCCGTTTTTCACCTGCACGATCACATTGGTGCGGAACTGGCCGTCGAGCGGCTGGAACTCGCTGAAGCCCTGTTTCGCGCGGTCGTCGGGCGTCTCGTGGCTGTAAACGAAGGCCCGCCAGAGCACGAATCCGCCGCGGGTGACAACCGCATCGGCGAGCATGTTGGCGCCGTCAGCGTGGGTGCGGCCGTAGTCCTGCGGCCCGGGTTGGCCCTCAGAGTTGGCCTTCACCAAGAAGCCACCGAAGTCGGGGATGAGTTGATAGATCTCTTGGGCTTTGACGCGCCACCACTCACGCACGGCGGGATCGAGCGGGTCAGCGGTGGCGAGGCCACCAATCTCGATGGGGGCGCTGAAGCGCGCGGTGAGGAAGACGCGGATGCCGTAGGGCCGGAAGACCCCGGCGAGGGCGGAGACTTTTTGCAGGTATTCGCGCGTGAGGACCTGGGCGTTGGCGTTGACGTTGGTGAGGACGACGGCGTTGACGCCGATCGAGGCGTTGGCGCGGGCGTAATCGCGGTAGCGCGGATCGAGCACGTCGGGCAGGTTGAACCAGTCCCAGATCGACTGGCCCGCATAGCCGCGCTCGATGGTGCGGTCGAGGTTGTCCCAGTGGTTCAACATGCGCAGGTGAATCCGCGGAGCGGATACGCCGGCGATCGTGTCGAAGGAGCGTTGGGTTTGCAGATGGCGCAGGAGCGCGAACGCGCCGTAGAGCACGCCGATGTCGCGGTTGGCGACGAGCAGGGTCTGGCGACGGCCGTCGCGCACGATGGAGCGGATGATGTAGCCGTGTTCGCCGGCGGCGCGCATGTCGCGCTCGTCGACGAGCTTCGCGAGTTCGAGGCTCTGCGTGAGCGAGCCAAGGATGAGGGCGCCGTCGCGGGTGGGTTTTTCCACGACCGGGATGTCGACGCCCAGCAGTCCGCGGAGGCCGAGCACGAGTTCATCGCGGGCGGCAGGGATGGATCGCGGGAACCAGGGCGAGTCGGGCGTGGCCGGAACGACGATCTCGGTGATGGCGTTGGCGTAGGCGGCGCGGACGGAATCGTCGGCAATGCGATCGTAGCGCAGCCAGAGGCGGTAGCCGTCATTGGCGCGAAGCGAGGCGGTGAGCAGGGCGAAGACGGCGAGAAGGGGAACGAAGCGAAACATGACGGGAGAGGAGCGGAATTAGTTGGAGCTGGGCGGGCCGTAGACGCGGAAGTTTCCGCTGACTTCGAGCAGTGCGATCATCGTGAGCAGGCCGCTGTAGTAGCGGAGGCGGCCGGACGGGACCGGCATCTCCCACAGGCGGCGCACCCACGGTTCGCCGATCGCCCGATCCGCGGCGAGCGCGGCGGTCGCGGCCATCGCGACGATACCCGTAGTGTCCTGGCCAGGCGGGTCCATCGGCGTGCCATCGAGTTTGAACAGGACCGGCATGGGATCGCCGGTCGAAGCGAGAAACGTGAGCACACGGTTGCTCTGCTCCACCTGCCACGGATCGGCGGCCCACCAGGAGTAGTCGACCGCGGGATTGGAGAGGGTGCGCCACGCATCGTAGAGGAAGTTGTCGTGGTTGCCCCAGAACGGCTTGTAGGGGGTGCCGTCAAAGTTGGAGTAGTCGGGCATGAGGCCGGTCTTGGGATGCGCCGCTTTGCGGAAGAGTTCGCGGCTGTTGCGGGTGACTTCCTTGAGGAATTCGCGATCCGCGGGGTCGGCGGCCCAGCGGGCCCAGAGTTCGGAAAACGCGGGCACGTGATACGACGGATCGGTGAAGTGCGACCCCTGCGCGTGAGGCACGAAGTTGATCTGCTTGTGCACGGGATCGAACATCGAGGTGACGCCGCCGCGGTCGGGTTCCTCGTGCGCGTGGATCATCGTGCGGAGGAGAGATTGCGCCTCGCGGGAGTAGTTGAAGATGCCCTCGCCGTCGCCCCAGCGGTGGGAGGCGAAGAACAGAGCCATCACGAACCACTCCTCGCCATCGGGCGCGGGACCCGGGCTGAGCTTGCGACCGTCGAAGGCGGTGTGCCACGCGAAGTAGCCGCGAAACGGACCGCTCGGATACCACATGTAGTGCTTCGCGAACTTCCAGATGCGGTTGAACTCCTCCTGCCGGTTCATCTGCACGGCGATCATCATGCCATAGGACAGGCCCTCACTGCGGACGTCGTTGTTGTTGATGTCGGGGATGTAGGCCATCTCGCCCGGGACCGGGTAGTAAAGGCGTTGCGAGTTTTCGTCTCCGTAAAAGAGCTGGCGCCAGGCACCCTCGAGCTTCGCCTGGATCTCCGCGTCGGACTTGCCGAGGTATTCGCGGAAGAGATTGCGATACTCGCCGGTGTGGGCGGCACCGGAGCGATCGGGCGCTGCGGAGAGTGAAACGACGCCCACTAGGGCGAATGCCAGGAATACAAACATCTTCATGGGGGCAAAACGAGGACAGGGGAGCAGAGTCTAGGCAAAGGTAGTCGCTCCGACGGAGCAGCAACGCGCCCACGTCACTAACAATAGACTTGAAGCGCGCAGAGGTTGCGGGTCCGTTTCAGGCCCCCTGATGAATCAGCGTCGAGTAACCCTAGCCGACATCGCCCGTGAGGCGAACGTGCACGTGACCACGGTGTCGCTCGCGCTGCGCAATAATCCGCGACTGGCGCGCGACACGGTGAAGCGGATCCGCGAGATCGCCACCCGCCTCGGCTACCAACCTGATCCTTTCCTGCAGGCGCTCGTGGCCTACCGGGGCAACATGAAACCCCGGCGCAACCCGCCGACCCTCGCGTATATCACGAATTGGGATTCCCGCTTCGGCTGGAAGTCGGTAACGGCGCATCCGCAGTTCTACTCCGGAGCGGAGGCGAAGGCGACCGAGCTGGGTTTCCGGCTCGATCATTTCTGGCTGCGTGAGCCCGGCATGACGCATGCCCGACTCAGTAACATCCTCGAGACGCGCGGCATCCACGGCCTCATCATCGCCTCACACCAGCGCTCGATCGACGTGGCCTTGCATCTCGAATGGGCGCGTTTCAGCGCGGTGAAGATCGACTACTTCCCGCACCAGCCCGAGCTCCACAACGTGACCAACGACCAATGCAGCATCGTGCGCCTGGCAATGCAGCGCCTGATTGCTGCCGGCTACCGGCGGATTGGCTTCGTGATGCACCGTGGTTGGGACCATAGCGTGGATCATTTGTGGACGGCGGGTTTTCTGTGTGAGCAGAGCCATCTCGAGCCCGACGAGCGCATTCCGATGCTGCTCTTTCCTGATCTCCATCCGATCGAGGCATGGATGAACGAGAGCAACTCGGAGACCGTGGTTCCCCGCACGGTGCTGAGTCGGTGGCTCGAGGAGTATCGCCCCGAGGTGATCATCAGCAAAACGTCGTTCATCGAGGAGCCGCTGGCGGCGCTCGGCGTGAGCTGCCCGCGTGACCTGTCCCTCGTCGATGTCTTCCTTGAGGATTTTTCCGGTAAAGTCGCCGGCGTGCGGCAAAATCACGAGACCGTGGGCGCGCTCGCGATCGAGATCCTCGCGGGCCAGCTTCACCACAACAAGTTCGGCGTGCCGGAGATCCCCACGACGACGTTCGTCGAGGGCACATGGTTCGATGGCGAATCGTGTCCGATGCCCTACGTGCCGCAGGCGCGCCAAGTGGCGCGTTGAGGTGGTTTATCGCGTCGGCGGCAGACCGGGATAACGCGGATCAAGAGCGCGGGCTCGCTCGAACGCCGCCCCCGCCGCGACCTCGTCGCCGAGGGCCTGGTGCGCCCGCGCGAGCGCGATCAAGGTGTCGGTGTCGTCTTCGATCCAGCGCTCGGCCTGTTGCAGGAGCGGGAGCGCGGCTGCCGGGTCGCCGCGCGCAACGAGCATCGCCCCGGCGTTTCGGGCGAGGATCCAGTCGTTAGGCTTCCACTCGCGCGCCCGGGCATACGCGGCCTCGAGAGCCTCGGTGGCGCCCGGTTGCGAGAGCAGTTGCGTAGCCGCCTCGACGCGACGCGTCCAAGCCTGCACGCGCGCAGCTCCGTCGGTTTGGTCCACGAAGGGCGCCGTGCGGAAACGCTGCAGCAACTCGATCGCGATCATCGCCTGCTCGTAGGTCGTGAAGCCGAGCCGCACGCGCGCTTCGTCGTAGTCAAACGGCACCTCACGCAGCTCGCGAGCCCGGCCCCGACGTTGCAGGTCGGCGGCGATGCGGGGAAATAACTCGCGGGCGACCTCATACGTCCCGCGGAACGTCAGGTGCACATGCTCGTAGAGCAGATCGTCACCCGCGAGACCGCCGCGGCTGCGGGCCCCGACGGTGCTGACCAGATCAACGAGCTCCACTCCGCCACTGCGCCGGGCGGCCACGGTGCGGATCGCATCGTTCAGGCTTTGATCAGTGCGGAAGCGCAGGGCGTCGAGATCCGCGGCCCGTTGGAGGAGTGTGCGCGCGCGATCGGTGGCGCCATGCAGGAGCTCGAGGCGTCCGCGCCGGAAGGCCAGTTCGGCGGGCGTGTCGTCGATCGCGGCCGCGGCATCGAACGCAGTTCGCGCTGCGGCGATATCCCCCCGCGCGAGTGCGGCCCGACCGGCGTCAAGATGCGCCTGCCATTCGGACTGCAACGCGGGAGCGAGTTCGGTGGAGTGGACGGAGAGAAACGGCGGGAAGTCGCGCTGGTTCGTGAGCACGGTGCACAGCAACGTGCGGGCGCCAGCGTCGCCGGCGTGGGCGATGATTGCTTCGAGGTTGCGGGCGAAGTGATCCCTCACCGCGTCGAGCCGCGGATCGTCGACCGCGATCTGCTGCGCCAGAAACATCTGCATACCGCGCCATTCGTCCGGCGATGCTCCGCGCGGCTGGAGCAAACGGGAGAGCGCGCCCACCGCCTGGCCGGTGCGCGTGACCTTGAGTGCGGCGGCGAGGCGCAGCATCGCGGCGGAGCGGAAGAACGGCGCGAACACGCCAGCGGGACCGAAGGGCCCGATGACCTCGTTGTTGCCCTCGTAGACGATGAAGAGATCGGGCTGCAGTTTGGCGCAGTCGGCCGCGATGCCGCGCAACACGTGCGAGTTGATCGCGGTGATGCCCGCATTCACCACGTCGAATTCGATTTCTGGATACGCCGCGTGCAACATCGACTCCAGCATGCGGGCGAGCGAGAACGACGCCTCGGGATCGCCCATCGCGGCGGAGCTCCCCAGCACGAACACACGGTAGGCGTGAGGTGATTTTGCCACCGGCAGCCGGAAGGGCACCGGGCGTCGCACGAGTTCCGGGGAAAAATACGGCGCGGTGCACCACCGGTTCTCCCGCCAGACTTCGGTCCCGTCGGCAGCGCGGGTCCGCCGCACAAAGGAGGTCGCATGTCCGTAGCCGGCGACCCGCAACCCCCCCTCGGCGAGGACGAGCATCAACGCCGCGGCGAACGCGGCGAGGATGCCGGCGAACAGCAGCTTGCGGCGAAGGGAGGGAGCCGGGGCGTCCACCGGACTAGAAGAGCG
>JAEYQF010000041.1 GCA_023410155.1 Verrucomicrobiota bacterium
AAAGAGTCGTCAACCTTCCCGGCGAGTTCGCGCGTCGAGCCATCGTCCACCGGCGCGAGCGGATCGCGAAAGGGAACATTGAGATGCACCGGTCCCAGGAATGGCCGCAACGCGCGCTCGACTGCATGCGCGACCGTCTGCCGCAGATACGCGAGCAACGGGAGCTTCGCCTCCGGCACCGCGAGCTCGTGGTAGAAACCCACGTAGTCGCCGAAGAGTTTTTGTTGATCGATCGTCTGGCCCGATGCGCACTCGCGCATTTCCGGCGGACGATCCGCCGTGATCACGATCAGCGGCACTCCGCTTTCGCGCGCCTCGATGATCGCCGGAAAATAGTGCGAGCCCGCCGATCCCGAGGTGCACAACAACACTGCCGGCCGCCCACTCTGCTTTGCGAGACCGAGGGCGAAGAATCCCGCCGAGCGCTCGTCGAGCACGGGGATCGCTTCGATTCCCGCATGGCTCGCGAACGCCATCGTGAGCGGCGTCGAACGCGAACCTGGCGAGATCACCGCGTGCCGGATTCCGCAGCGGAAAAGCGTCTCCGCGACCACGCTCCCCCAGAGGGAATTTGCGTTGCGAAAATCGAGCGCGGGCACCGTCGGCATGGGAGCAGTCACTTCGAAACCGGCTCCGTGGGCAAGGTCGCGAGCAGGTGTGCCACGAGCGCGTCGATCTCTTCGCGCTCGAGAAAACCACCATGCTCTTTCGCGAACGCCGGCATCAGCGTGCCGGGAGCGCCTTCGCTGATCCACTTGCGCCAATAGGCCTCGTCACGGTGCACGGTGGCCACGTGGAGGTCTGGCACCATGTTGGCGCGGTGAATCTCGTCGGTGTGGCAGATCACACACGCGGCGACAAAGAGGTCCTGGCCCGTCTTGCCGAGGGCGGGCGTGACGTGACACGACGCGCAGTCTCCGCGCAGGACTGCCTGTCGATCGGCCTGCGCAAGCTTGAGGTTCATCTCTCGACGCCCCGCAGGCGGCGGAGGCAAATTCACATGCACCCTCAGCATCTGCTCGCCGGCGCTCGTGCCGACCCAAATGCGCTTCGAGAGTCCGCCGCGCCGACTCCGCACGTCGACGATCGTCTCGATTTTGTCCGAAGCACCGGGCGCGATCACCCATGGGTTGGGGTGCGGACGGACGACGGTGCAGTGGCACGACGTCGCGATATTTCGAATCTCCACCGGCTGGTCGGACGTGTTGCGAAACGTGAACTCGATCGTGATTTCGCTTTCGCCGCCCGTCGCGTCGTAGGTCTTCTCCATCGCATCCCAGACGATCGGATGCTCCGCCCACAACGCAGGCAGAAGCGCAAAGAGGAACAAGGCCGAAGCGAGCGCGCGCCGAATCATGCCTGCAACGCCTCCTGCATCGCGCGAAACTTCAACTCTGTTTCGGCCAGCTCCGCCTCGGGTGAAGAGCCTTCGACAATGCCCGCTCCGGCGAACAGACGTGCGGTGTTTCCATCCACCAGCGCCGAGCGGAGTCCAACGAAAAACTCGCCGCCGCCGCGTGCGTTAAGCCAGCCGAGCGCGCCCGCGTAGAGTCCGCGGGGAAATCCTTCAAGTTCGCGAATGCGACCAATGGCCTGCTCTCGTGGCGATCCACCGACCGCCGGCGTGGGATGGAGGCGTGCGACCACATCGAGGGCGCGGACCCCCACGGGCAGCGTCGCATGGATCTCCGTTTGCAGATGTTGCACGTTAGCGAGTTTCCGCAGCGTCGGCGTCGGCGCAAACTCGAGGTTCAGGCCCAGCGGAGCGAGCCTGCGACAAATCGAATCGAGCACGAGCTGATGTTCGTGCCGATCCTTGTCGCTGCGCAAGAGAGCCCCGCCCTCGCGCGCATCCTCCGCGGCCGAGCCGCCGCGGCGCGCGGAACCGGCCAAGGCTTCCGTCTCCAGATTCCCACTACTGACGCGCACGAGTCGCTCCGGCGACGCGCCGATGAAACTCTGCCCCGCTCCGTTCGCCACGGAAAATGCGTAACAATCCGGGAATCGCTGCCGCAGGCCATTGAGCATGCGCAGCGGATGCAGCTCCTGCGTGGCGCTCACACGACGCTGCCGCGCGAGCACAATCTTTCTAAACTCGCCGTGCCGGATCGCTTCGAGTGCCGAGCGCACGGCTTGCGGGTAATCGCCTTCATCGCGCGTGCTCCACGCGGTGGCGTTCCTTTCCTCTTCCGAGGCCGCGGGATAATCGAAGCCGCGAAACTTTTCATGCGCGCGCCAGATCCGTTCCGCCGCTTGCTCGATCGGCGCGTCGGGTGTGATGAGCACGTTGGCCACCGCCGTCGTGCGCGAGCCGGCACGGGCCACCTGCCAGCGGGGCACGAAAACCGTCGCGGCGGAAAACGCCTCCCCTGTTTCCGTGCGGTCGTGAAAGGCAAACGCGCAGAAAAAGTGCGGGCCGCCGAAAGGCGCGTTCACGTCGCCCACCGCGATCGTGTCTGCGAGCGAGCGATCCACAAAATCCTGTGCCCTGGCGAAGCGATCCGGTCCCGCAACTTCGCACGCGATGACGACCTCCGCGCCCGCGATCGCGCTGTCGATCGACGGGCGTTCGGCGTAGAAATGCTTCTCTCCCGACTCGAAAATCGACTCCAGCACGGCGAGCGGATCGAGCGCGTCGACCGCGATGGAAATGCTCGCAAGCTTGGGTCGGCCGGCGCGCTTCGCCGCCTCCTGACATTGTGCAAGAAACGCCCGCAACGATTCCCGGGTGGCGTTGGCCAGCGGATCGAGGGGCAGGATGGTCATCTCGCGTTTCCGGTTGTTGTTCGACTCGTGCTCTTGCTCGGTTCGATCACGAGCACGAGTAAGAGCACAAGCGCGAAGAGTGACTCCTCAGCCCTTCTTTGCCGGAGCGGGTTTCCCCTCGCCGGCTGCCGGCTTCGGCGGCTCGGGACGGGGGAAGAGCACGAGCGACGGCGCGACCTTCGATCCGGCGAGGCGTGAGTCCCATACAAGTTCGTCGCGCCAGACCTTGCCGGGCGCATAGCCGAGCACGCCGTTGATCTTTTCCGTAGTCGACGGAACGACGTGCTGGATCAACGCCACCGCCAGGCGCAGCGCTTCGGCCATCGTCGCGAGTGACGTGCGCAAAGCCTCCTGATCCGCGGCCTCGGTCGATTTGCCGAGTTTCCACGGCGCGCGCTTCTCGATGTAAGCGTTGGTTTCGGTGAGGAAAACCATCGCGCGCTCGAGGGCCGTGTGGAATTGGAAGTTTTCGCAGAGCGGGATGAATTCGTCGCGCGTTCTCGCCCAGAGCTCCTGCAGCGACTGCTCGAGTTCGCCGCTCGCGCCCGCGGTCGGCACGACACCGGCGGCGAAACGCGTCGTCATGTTGAGGGTGCGGTTGACCAGATTCCCGAGATTGTTCGCGAGTTCGCTGTTGTAGCGGACGAGGAATTGTTCGCGCGTGAAGTCGCTATCCTGGCCGACGTTCATCTCGCGAATCAGGAAATAGCGAAACGCGTCGGCTCCGAACTCCGTCACGAGATCGAGCGGATTGAGCGCGTTGCCCGTGCTCTTGGACATCTTGGCTCCGCGCTGCAGCCACCAGCCGTGCGCGATGATGCCCTTCGGCAGCGGGATACCCGCGGCGTGCAGCATGATCGGCCAGTAAACCGCGTGCGGCGGCACGAGGATGTCCTTGCCGATCACGTGGTAACTCGCCGGCCAGACCCCGGGCAGATCAGCGACGCCCGAGTAGTAGTTGATCAGCGCGTCGAACCAGACGTAGGTCACGTAATCCTCGTCGAACGGCAGCGGGATGCCCCACTCGAGACGCTCCTTTGGACGCGAGATACAGAGGTCGTTGAGCGGCTCCTTCAGGAATTCGAGCACCTGCGTCTGCCGATATTTCGGAAAAACGAACTCAGGGGTCTTCGTCAGAAACTCGATCAGCCAGTCCTGATACTGGCGAAGCTTGAAGAAGTAGTTCGTCTCCGTGATCTCGGTGACTTCGCCGAAAATCTCCGGCCACGTGCCGTCCGGGTTGCGGTCCTTCTCCTGGAGAAACTGCTCCTGACGCGTCGAGTAAAAGCCCTTGTATTCGGCTTTGTAGATGTCGCCCTTTTCGAAGAGCTGCTGGAGCACCTGGCGCACGACCCTCTTGTGCCGCTCCTCGGTGGTGCGGATGAAGTCGTCATTCGAGATGTTCAATTTCGGCAGCAGCGCGCGGAACTCGGCCGATACCTCATCGCAAAACTGCTGCGGCGGGATGCCGCGTTTGCGCGCGCTCGCCTGCACCTTTTGGCCATGCTCATCGACGCCGGTCAAAAAATGGACCTGGTCGCCCATCATCCGGCGAAAGCGTGCAATAACGTCCGTCAGCACCTTCTCGTAGGCATGGCCCAGGTGCGGCGAACCGTTCACGTAATCGATCGCGGTGGTGATGTAGAACGACTTCATGGATAGGACCGGAGAACGAAAGCGAGCGCCGGGGAAATGTCGAAAGTTTTGACGCTCCGCCACCCGCGCCGCACGCTGCCGCCGTCGCATGAACCTGCTGTCCCGGCTGCTCGCCCTCGGCCTCTTCGTGGTCCTGATGCTATTGGGCGCCGTGATCGCGCTTCCCGCGAAGCCATCGACGAACGACGCCACCTCGCCGCGCTCGACCCAGGCCACGCGTCGCCTCGCGCTCCCGCTCGCGATGACGGCCCTGGCGCTCAGCGCGGGATTGCTCGCGAGCCTCAACCTTCGTCCGCGCCGGGCTGACGACCCCGATCCCAGCGCGAAGCTGCCGCTTGCCCGTGCCGAGATGGAGGCGCTTTCGCAGCTCGCCGAACAAAACAGCCAACAGCACGCGGCGCTCTCCCGCGAGCGGACCGACCGGCAGTTTGCCGAGGCCGATGCGCATCTGAAGCAGCAGCTGCTCAACCACTCGTTGGAGGAGAAGATCCGTCTCGGTCGCGACCTGCACGATAGCATCATCCAATCCCTCTACGCCGCCGGATTGACCCTCGAAGCCGCGCAAGCGCTGCTCACGCGTGACCCGTTGGAGGCCGACCGCCGGCTCGAGCAGTGTCGCCAAAATCTGAATACCACGATCCGGGGCATCCGCGCCTACATCGCCGGTCTGACGCCCGAGCATCTGCGGCAGGCCGGCTTCGCCCAGGCGTTGCGCGATGCGTTCGCCGAACTGGGCGAGGCCCGCGAGGCGCAGCTCAACACCCGCATCGACGACGAGGCCGCGGCGTTGCTATCGGCCGAGCAGACCACCGAGGCACTCCAGATCGCCCGCGAAGCCATGAGCAACAGCTTGCGCCACGGGCGGGCGCGGAATGTCACCATCCGGCTGCATTCGGTGGAGAACGAAGTCTGCCTGCTCGTGCAGGATAACGGCCTCGGGTTTGATCCGGGGCGCCTCACCCACAGCGGACACGGCCTCAACAACATGCGGGCGCGCGCCGCGCGCGCCCATGGCACGGTGCGCATCGAAAGTCTGCCGGAGCGCGGCACCCGCGTGGTGCTCACGATGGCGCGCGACGCGCAACCGGCACGCTCCGCTTCCTGATTTGACGCCCTTTTCTGCCGGCGCATTGTGCCGGCACATGAAAGTGCTTCGGGCCAAGAGCGCAGGTTTCTGTTGGGGCGTGGAACGCGCGATCGACATCGCACGCGATTATGCCGGCAAGGGGCATCACCCGGTCTACACCGACGGTCCCCTGATCCATAATCGCCAGATGATGGAGAAACTCTCCGCGGAGGGAATCCGCGAAGTCGGCGATTACCAGAGCAAGGCCGAACTCGCCGTCGCGCCCGCCGCCGCCGGCGAAAACCCGGTGATGGTCGTGCGCGCCCACGGCATCTCGCCGGAGCGTCGCAGCTACCTCAAGAACCTTGGCATGGAGTTCAAGGACGCCACCTGCCCCGACGTCGGCATCATCGCGGGCAAGATCCGGCTGTATGCACGAAAAGGATACTCCACGATCATCTTCGGCGACAAAAACCATCCCGAGGCGATTGGCCTGATGGGCTACACCGAAGGCCGCGGCCATTGCATCACGAGCAAGGAAGAGATCGACGCGCTGCCCCCGATGGAGCGAGTGTGCATGGTTTCCCAATCGACGATGTTCATGCACGAGTTCGCCGAGCTCTCGGCCTATGCGCGGACGAAGTTTCAGGAAGTGCTCGTCTTCGACACCATTTGCCAGGCCACGAAGGATCGCCAGACCGACGTCGTCTCGCTCGCCCAACAAGGCGCGCAGGCGATCGTCGTCATCGGCGGGCACCACTCGGCGAACACTGTGAAGCTCGCTTCACTCGCCCGCCTGCAGAACCTGCCGACGTATCACATCGAGAC
>JAEYQF010000058.1 GCA_023410155.1 Verrucomicrobiota bacterium
GCTCACGCTGCACACCGCGGCCACGAATCTGCGCACGCTTCCCATCAAGTGGGAGGTCTTCTTCGGCAGTGCCGTGGCATCCGCCCTGTTGTTCTTTCAGAGCGCACACACGTTTGCCCTGCTGCCCTCGGCCCACAGCTTCGCTCACCTTCACCTCGAAAACGGATCCAACCAAGTCACCGATCCGCTCCTGTCGACGTCCCTCATGCAGATCGTGCACGACGGCTCCTCGTTTGGACGCATCGACAAACTCCACCATCTGTCGAACTGGCCGGTGGCGATGCGGCACCTGCGCGTCTGCTGGGAAGGTCGCACTTCGGAGAACTGCTGCCGCTGCGAGAAGTGCATCCGCACGATGCTGATGCTGTCCGTCGCCGGCGTGGAACATGCCCCTGCGTTTCCGGACCGTCTCACCCGCGAGATCATCGAGAACATGGCGATCACCACCGAGGGTGGGCTGCACGAACTCGAGTATCTGCTCTCCGTTTCCGCACGCGAGAATCCGCGTCCGTGGTGGCATGACTCGCTCGTGCGCGCGGTCGCGCGGCATCACCGCTACCGCAGACTTCGCGACTTCGGCCGGAAATCGGCGAGCGCGCTCCCCGCGCCCCTTCGCCAGGGATTCCTAAGTGTGGCCCGACGCTTCGTCGCTCGCCAACCGGCCGCACGGCGCCCGGCACCATTTCCCACCGAAGCTCCACCGCTCGCTCCCACCCGCGCATGATCGCTCCCCGACCACCGCTTCGCATCACGATCGTGCAGGGCGCCTTTCTGCCCGTGCCGCCCCGGCTCGGCGGTGCCGTCGAGAAGGCCTGGTATGCGCTCGGTCGCGAATTCGCCCGGCGGGGGCATATCGTCACGCATGTGGGGCGCGACTTCCCGGGACTGCCCGAAAGCGAACACGATGCAGGCGTTCACTACGTGCGCGTGCGCGGCTACGCGACGCCCGCTTCCCTTTGGCGGTTGAAACTACTCGATCTCGCCTACTCGCAACGTGTGCGCCGTGTGCTGCCGCCGGCGGATGTGCTGGTGACCAACACCTTTTGGCTGCCGCTGCTGGAACGCCGCCCGGATCGCGGACGCATCTACGTCCACGTGGCCCGTTTCCCCAAGGGGCAGCTCAAGTTCTACCCGCGCCGCTCCATTCTGCAGACCGTTTCGTCTCCGATTGAGGATGCCATCCGCAACTCCGTGCCGGACTCCGAAGACCGCATCTCGGTCGTGCCGTATCCGCTCTCGTCCACTTACCTGGTGCCACCTGAGTCATCGCCGGAGCGCGAAATCCTCTACGCGGGCCGAGTTCATCCCGAGAAAGGGGTGCACCTCCTGGTCAAAGCTTTCCTGCGACTTCGCGCCGCCGGGTTTACAGATTGGACCCTGCGCATCGTCGGCCCGTGGGCCACGACCGAGGGCGGCGGCGGCGAGAACTACCGACGCGAACTGCGCGAACTCGCCGCGCCAGCCCGCAACAGCATTGTTTTCACGGGACCCGTATTCGACGAGCAGCAACTGGTCGCCTACTACCGGCGTGCGTCGGTCTTTGCCTATCCGTCCCTCGCTGAACGGGGGGAGACGTTTGGCCTCGCCGTGCTCGAAGCGATGGCCGCCGGATGCGTGCCAGTCATTTCGTCACTTCCTTGTTTCTTGGATTTCGTAACGCCCGGGACCAACGGCATACTCTTCGATCATCGCGATCCCGAAGCATCGGACCGACTGGCGGATGCGCTCGCGGCCCTGCTGCGCGACGACTGCACACGAGAGCAGCTGCGCCAGACGGCGTGGGAGACCGCACGGCTCTACGCGCTCGAAGGCGTGGCCGATCGTTTCCTCGCAGATTTCTTTGCGCTAAGGGGTTCTGGAGTTCTGCCCTCGAATCACCTCGTGGGCGCAACATGAGCGGCGAGGTGTTGTCGGAACCGCAACACCACGCCAAGCATGTCCCGACCTATTCTGAGCCACGCGCGCCTCAACCCTTCCAAGTGGAACGGCAACCTGCTCGAGACGCTCGAGAGCGTGCGTCATCGTTCGCTCACGGTGCTCTACAACCGTGGCAACCGCGGCGACGGACTGATTCATATGGGCGGCCGGCGCCTGTTGGCCTCGCTCGGGCTCAAGCCGCGTGAGATCCACGAGGAAAACGCGCCCGTGGATTTCATCCGCGGCGACGTGCTGCTTGTTTATGGTTGCGGCGCCTTCTGCCGCGGCAGTCACACGCTCGCGGACGCGACCGAACGCCTCGCGCGAAACTTCAAGCGCATCATCATCCTCCCAGCGTCGTTCGATCTCGAGAGCGGCCCCGTGCGCCGCTTCGTGCGCTCGTGGGACGCTCGTTACACAGTCTTTTGTCGCGAACTCGTCAGCTACGATCGCCTGAAACGTGTCGAAAGCGGCGCACGCGCCATCCTGCTCGGACACGATCTCGCCCTGCACTCCGATCTCTCCGAGTGGGCCTCCCGGCCGCACTCCGGTCGCGCGGGGATTTTTCGCCGCGACAATGAAGCTGCTTACGGGCGCCTGCCCCAGGGACTCGAAAACGAGGACGCCTCCCGCGGCACCCACCGCGAACCGGAGAAGCTCCTCGATTACGTCGCGCGCTTTGCCGAGATCCACACGGACCGCTGCCACGGCGCGATCAGTGCGGCGCTCATGGGCCGGCGCGTGGTGTTCTATCGCAACAGCTATTTCAAGAACCAGGCCATCTACGAACACAGCCTCACGCAGTTTCCGAACGTCGTGTTCGTGCGCGAGCAGTCGTTTTCGCTCCGGCAGTTCCTGCGCGCCAACTATTGGGGCAGACTCCGGCCCATCGAGATGAAGATCCGGGCCGGCCTCGGCCAACGGCCGGACCGGCACGGCCACGTGCCGCAACCCTCAGCGCAGTAGCGGCTCGTCGGGAAACCAGCGACTCTCGCGTCCGGCCTCGTTCACGGTCGTCACGTGGTAGCGATCCCCGGGCTGCGCTTGCTCGTCGACGAACGTCGTGTCCGTCCCGCCGCGCTTCGCCCCGTCACGATAGGGAGAGTTGAGCCACTCCCAATCTCCCCCGCCCGCCCGTGCCCGGTAAACGCGATAGCCAGTTGCACCGGCGACCGACTCCCACCGCACCGTGGCTCGACCCGAGCCGCTCTCGATCTCGACTCGAGCCGGCATCGGGAGCGACTCATGCCGCTCCTTGGCGCGGAAGGCTTCGTCCGCCAGCAGCGAAGCCATCGCGTAATACGTCAGGTCGGGCCAGTTTTTCCAACGCCCTGTCAGCATGCGGCAATGCGCGATCGCTTCGGTCGCTCCGGTGAAATCTCCGGGCTGCTCGGTTAGTCGCATGAAGGGTGCACTTGCCCACCCGAGCCAGCGATGGGTATGCGGCTGCGCCCGGAAGAAATTGGCCCGCGGCGGCGGTGCTGACCCATCCTTATCCGCGGGATCTGCCGCGTGGTAACGATCGGCCATCACATCGACGCAGTCCGTATAGCGGGCAAAGGCGAGCGGATGCAGCTCGAGCGTCTCGCCCGACGCCAGTTCGGCCACGCGCATCCAGTAATCGCATACCGCCTGGTAAAGGTGATCGGAGTATTCCGCCGACGAGGTCACGCGACCCGCGTAGGGCCGCTGCGCACGCCCAAACACCGCCCGGATGGCCGGCGCACCGGCGAGGTCGCGATAGAACGCAGCGATTTCCGCTTCTTTATCCCCGGCCTCGACCAAGCCGAGCAGCAGGGGTCCCATCTGCATGTTCAGCGCGCGCGCGAAACAATCGATGTAGGGAAAACCCGCCTCATCCACGCGGCCCAGGAATCGCCGAGCGGCGCGGGCGTGAGCGTGGTCGATCTGGCGTGTTTTCTCCGGCGCCAGGCCCATCGCGTCCAATAATGCCGCTGCGGCGTGCGTGTAGGTGAGGTGATACGGGTCCAGCGGTCCGGAGGCGCGGGCCTTTTCATCCTCCCGCAAGCGTCGCGTGTTGTTATGGGAAAGCTTCCGCCACGCATTCTGGGCCGCGCGCTCGAGCCGGGCCGCGTCGGCCTCCGCAGGCTTCGGCTGCGTATCCAGTATTTGGTGACCACGTTTCGCGTCGCCCAACGCCACCGCCCGCGCGGCGTTCTGGCGCCAGCCGACCGGCTGCATCTCCCGGATCAGCCCGCGGAGGGCCCCGCGGTATTCATCCCGGCCGACGCGCGGTTCGTCGACGATGGCCACAAGCGGCTGCACGTTGGCCCGGTAAGCATCCCACGCCGCTTCCGGTTCGGGCGATGCCAGCGGCACCCATCGCAGCTCCGTCCAGAACGCCCGCAGCGTTCCTTCCGGCACGTCGGAGCTCGTCTGCGAGAGATTGCCCGGGGCGCGGAAAGTGACGCGTCGACCTTCGATCGTGACGCGTCCGGAAGCTCCGCCGGAGGTGGCAGGCACCACCAGACCCGCCGTCGCCCCCCCCGGCGCCACCCACATCGACGTCGTATAGCTGTGCAGATCGCGCAGCTCCCGCCGGAGCCCAGTGGGCACCGCCCTGACC
>JAEYQF010000179.1 GCA_023410155.1 Verrucomicrobiota bacterium
CTGCACGAGCGCGCACGATGAAGTCGCCCTTCAACGTATTCCACGCATAATGAAACTGATCTGAGGAACCCCAGAGGTTTATGCCGCCGGCACTCATGCGATATTGTTGGAGGGTGGAGTCGTAAGATGTGGAACCAGCGATCGCCGGCGCGCCGATATCGCCGTGGGAAGAAAACTGGCCGACCGCGCCGCCCGCCAACGCGGCAGACGAGAGCAGCACCAAGCCGAGGGTGAATCGAAACAAGTTCATGGAGGGGATGGGGTGACTTCTGACTGACGCACGGAAAGCCGGCAGGAGGCGGACAATTTCGCCGCCTCGCGTCATACCACCCTCAGTATCGCCGCAAGACGCGCGGAGCCCCTCCCCGTCTCAACGTGCGAACAACGCCAGATCCACCGCTTCGGCCATCCGTTTGTAGCCGGCGATCGAAGGATGCAGGTGATCTCCGCAATCATACTCGGCCGCGAGGCGCTCGGGATTCTGCGGATCGCGGATCGCCGCGTCAAAATCCACCACCGCGTCGAACTCCCCATTTTCGCGGATCCAAGCGTTGACCGCCTGACGGTCCGCCTCGCCGTCTTCACTCCAATAAAAATCCGCCCCCGTATAAGGCGTGATCGTCGCGCCATACACGCGCAACCCATGCGCCTTCGCACGTGCGATGATCTGCCGATACGCCCCGATGAGGTCGTCCGCCGACGCGTAATCGAAACCCTTCTTCCGCGCATCGAGGCGCGTGCCGATATCATTGATCCCCGCAGCGACGAGCAGCCACTTCGCGCCCGCCTGCGTCAGCACATCACGCTCGAAACGTGCCAGCACGCTCGGCCCGAGACCATCGCGCAACAGGCGGTTGCCGCCGAGGCTCACGTTGGCGATGCCGAGCGGGGTCGGATTGCCGGATGCGTGCCAGCGGCGCAGCAGTTCATCCGGCCAGCGCTCGTTGCGATCCGTCGTCGTGCCGTAGCCGTCCGAGATCGAATCGCCCATCACGATCAACGTCGCTGCTTCCGCGTCCGTGCGCCGCACGTCCACTCCCGCGATAAAAATCCAGCCCACGAAGCGCTTTGCCTCAGGCAGCGTCTCGGCCATCACCGCGTTCCCTGGTTGCAGATACGACGTCGTCCGTGAGCCGCCGTGATACGACAGCGTGGGCGGGATCGCCCCTCCGAGCTGGATCGAAATCGCGAGACTCGTCTGCGCAGGCACCGCGAGCTTCACCGGATCCGACACCAGTGACGCGCCGACCGGAAGCGTCGCAAAATCCCGGCCGCCAAAGGTCAGCTTCGCCGCCGGCCCCGCCAGCGCGCCCTGCGTGCCCGCGGGCGCAACACTCGCCGCGCGAATCGAAACCGGCGCCCCGCCAAACGCATTCGAAAAACGGATACGCACCTCGTCGCCGCCGAGCGACACGTGCACCACCTGGCGCAGCGTCGCATCCGCGAGCGGCAGATCGTGTTTCTCCGCCGGCTCTGGCATCACGGTCGTGGACCACGACGACAACCAGCGCGCGTTGCCCGCGTGGAGGGAGCCCGCAATCAACGCGAGCCCGAACAGGAGAACGAGACGGAAGGCGGGGGTGAGCTTCATCGACATGGGTAAAAAGAAAGATTCGCCGGCCGGGATGCGCCAAACGCCGGATCGACGCCCGACGATGTTCAGATCGAGTCGAGCCTGCAAGCGGCTCGAGTCGAGCCCCGGTGCGTCCCGAGTCGCGCCTCAGTGCGGCTCGACTCGGGACCGCAGCCGGCCAGGCCCGGCACGCAGCCCGGATCACTTGGCCACCAGGTCGGAGAACGTCACAAAGGTGCAGCCCTGGCGTTTCAACTCGGCCAGGATCGCGGGCATGCGGTCGACGGTTTCCGTCCGCCACTCGTGGCAGAGAATCACAGTCCCATCGCGGATGTCGGTCGTAGCCGCGCGCTGGATCGAATCGGCGGTGGAGACCTCCTTGTTCCAATCGTCGGTGGAGATGAAGTGGAATTGTGGATACGGGAAATGAATGACGCCGGTGGCTTCGCGGGAGATCTTCTCGACGCGCGCGTCGCTGGCCAGGAACGGCGCCCAGAGCCACGTCGGCCTTGCGCCGGTCGCCCGCTCGATCGCCGCCGCCGTGCGGACCAGTTCGTCGCGGAGTGCGGCGTCGTCGAGCTTCGTGAGATTGGGATGGGTAAAGGAGTGGTTGTTGATTTCGTGGCCGGCCTCGAGTGCCGCCCGCGCCAGGGCGGGATTCGCCTCCACGGCGCGGCCCACATAGGAGAAGGAGACGCGGGCCCCCGCCTCCGCGAGAATCCGCAGGAGCCGCGGGGTTTCTTCCGGCACGGGACCGTCGTCGAAGACGAAAGCCACGCGTTTCGGCGCGGACGTTTCCGCCGCGACGCCGATCACACTCAACACCGGGACCAAAAACAGCAGGAGCAGTAGTTTCATCTTGGGGGAGCCAGACCTTAGGATCGCCGAAGCGCGCGAGGCAACCGTGCATCACCTCGTCGCCACGCGGGACTCGCGTCGCGGACATCGAAGCGCCATCCTGCACGGATGAACAAACGCCTCGACGAGAAACTCGCGCGGCTGCAAAGCGGACGCGCCACCGCGCGCGATTTCATCCTCGCCGACGCGAAGGACGCCGACATGGCCTTCGGCATCGCCTCGCCTGGCCGCGGCAAATCACTGGCGCAGTATCGTGAGCAGATCCGAGAAATCGTGCGGCAGGACGTGGTGGACATCATGCTGATGTCGGCCTCCACGCTCGAACAGCTGGCGATCGAGGAGAAGTTGTTCGACAAATCACCCGTCACGCCGGCCGCTCGCGCCAACGACACGACGGACATCTGGATCGTGCGCGGCGGCACCTACGCGCAACAACCCTCGCGGCCGTTTCGCAGCGCCACGATTGATCACATCAAATACGGCCGCCTCGCGAGCAACTCCACTGCGCCCGTCGTCGGAGCCGATCTCGGGCTCTACTCGATGACGTTCACCAACGACATCGAACGCGACCTGCGCACGCTGGAAGCGTTTCAGGCCTTCCGACTCGAAGCGGAGCAGAAGCGCTTCCGCTACTTCCTCGAAGTGTTCAATCCCAACGTAGCCACCGGACTCTCGGCGCAGGAGAATGCGGCGTTTCTCAACGACCACATCGTGCGCGCCCTTGCCGGAATCACGCGCTCCGGTCGGCCGCTTTTCCTCAAGATTCCCTACAATGGCCCGGCCGCGCTCGAGGAACTCGCCAGCTACGATTCTTCGCTGATCGTCGGCATCCTCGGTGGCGGCGCGGGCACGACGCTCGATGCGTTTCAGCTCATCCATGACGCGCAAAAGCACGGTGCTCGCGTGGCGCTCTTCGGCCGCAAAATCAACCACTCCGAACACCCCCTGACGTTTATCCAGTATCTCCGCCGGATCACCGACGGCGAGATCGCGCCCGCCGAAGCCGTGCGTGCTTATCACCGCGACCTCGCGAAGCTGAACCTAGCTCCGCATCGCAGCCTCGAGGCCGACCTGCGACTGGAAACCCACCTCGCGAGCCACGGCTGAAATCAATCGCGAATCGACGCAGATACGCGCGAATAGCTTGAGACTCCTACAGCCACACCGATGGCGCCATCCACCTTGCTCCCGAATTCATCGTGCAACGCGCGGGCAGAATTCTGAATTTTATCCTCATCCATTCGCGTTCATTCGCGATTAGATCCGTCTCTCCCCTACCTCCCATGAAACGTTCCGAGATCAACCGCGCCTACACGCGCGCGCGGGATTGCTTCGAGAAACACTGCTGGGTCCTGCCACCGCAGCCGCGATGGGATATCACCGACTTCGGCTTGGGCGAGTTCGCGCACACGGGCCTCACCCTGGTGAATCTCGCGACCGAACCCGAGTATTGCGAGAAGCTCATGTTTGCCTGGCAGAACCAGCGCACCCCGGCGCATACGCATGCGAAGAAGAAGGAGGACATCATCTGCCGGACCGGTCGGCTCACGCTTTGGCTCTGGGGGCAGAAGCCCACCGACGAGTTTTCGCCGGCGGAGCACGAGGTGCAGGTTGCGGTAAATGGCGTGCCAACCCACGTGCGCGCCGGCGAACCTCTCACGCTGGAAGCCGGCAGCCGTATCACGCTCACCCCCGGCATCTGGCACGCGTTCGCGCCGGCGAGCGCCGAGTGCATCATCGGCGAAGTGAGCACCGCCAACGACGACGCGCACGATAACTTTTTCGTCGATCCGCGTATCGGTCGTTTTCCTGGCATCGAGGAAGACGAACCCGCTCGCGTCCGCCTCGTCAGCGAATGAGCTCGGGGTCCACTCCACCCCGCTCCGGCATCATCGCCGGTGGCAACTGGCTTATCGATCACGTCAAGCTGCTCGATTGCTGGCCCGCGCAGGACTCGCTCGCCAACATCCTGTCCGAATCCTGGGCGAACGGCGGCGGACCGTATAATGTGCTCAAGGACCTCGCGAAACTTGGTGCGCCTTTTCCTCTGGAAGGCATCGGCCTGGTGGGCGACGACGCCGACGGCCAACGCATTCTCGACGATTGCACGAATCACCGCATCGACACGCGCCAACTCCGCCGCACCGCACACGCTGCCACTGCCTACAGTGATGTGATGACCGAGAAGGCCACGGGGCGCCGGACGTTCTTCTATCAACGCGGCGCCAACGCGCTCCTCGCGCCCGAGCACTTCGACTTCACGATCACGCGCGCGAAGCATTTCCATCTCGGGTATCTGCTCCTGCTCGACGGCCTCGACACGCTGGTCGGCGGGATCCCGCGGGCCGTGGAGGTTTTCGCCGCCGCGCGACGCGCCGGACTCACGACCTCTCTCGATTGCGTGAGCGCCAACACGGATCGGTATCAAGCCGTGGTGAAACCCGTGTTGCCGCACGTCGACCTGCTTTTCGTCAACGATTTCGAGGCCGAGAAACTCACCGGGCTGGCATTACGCGCGGCCGCCGATGCACCGATTGGCCGCGAACGGGTGGAGACTGCCGCGCGCCGCTTGTTGGACGCGGGGGTGCGCGAGGCAGCGATCATCCATTTTCCGGAAGCGGCGTGCGCGGTCGATCGCCGCGGCGCGATCCACTGGCAGCCCAGCTTCGACCACCCGCCCGAGCAGATCAAAGGCACGGCCGGCGCCGGAGATGCCTTTGCGGCCGGGGTGCTCTACGCCCGGCACGAAGACCGCCCGCTTCCCGAAGCCCTCCGGTTTGGGGTCTGCGCCGCGGCGAGCTGCCTGTCCGACCCGACGTGTTCCGGCGGAATCCTGCCGGCGGCCGACTGTCTCCGCTTCCTGGATACGCACGCGGTGCGATCGCTCGGCTAGCGACACCGCCCGATCCGCTCAGCGCGGCTTTTGAGCGTAGCCCCAGCCCTTGTTCTCGTAGCGGGTGCGGTAGCCGAGGCGGTCCCCGATGATCTCGAACGCCAGGCGCACGCCTTTCGCCTTCTGCTCTTAATCGTCGTAAGACTTGGCGTAACCGGGCACCTTGGTCTTGCGCACCAGCGAGTGGGCGATCGTCCAGTCCAAGTCGTCGAACAGGATCCACCCGCCCGGTTTCAACAGCAGGTCGACCAGGACGAATCCGAAACCCGTGACGTCCCACGTATGTCCGCCGTCGAAATAGCAGAAGTCGAAGCGCGGGCCCTGCCCGCTCTGGATCATCTTACAGAGCTCCCACGTATGGGACCGATGAGCGAAGATCGGCGTGACCCGGTGGCTCAGCCCCACGCGCTCGAGCGTGTTGAAGATATTCGGCTCAAACTCCTGCGCCGCCTTTCGGTCGATGGTCGTGAGATGTCCGCGCCCCAGGTCTTCCAGAATGGCCGCGAGATAAGCGCTGCTCTTGCCGTGGAGGAATCCCACCTCGAGCAAGTCTGCAGCACCATGCTCGGTGATGAAGCTGCGGAGCTCCTAAGCCCGGTCCGCTTTCATCGCGGGCAGGCTGCCCAGCGTGGCGGTGACTTCGTCGAATTTCGTCATTGGGATACTCGGCATGGAGATTGTTCGGGGGTGTGGCGGCGCGGCCGACCTTCGCATATGCGGCCCCCACCGACCCCGCAGAACGCAAAAACGGACGAGGCGTTTCCCTTCCCGCCTCCGCGGACGGAACTTAGAAAACACCCGCGCAGGATCGCACCAGCGTTCGAAAAACAAGAAAGCCCGGCTGCGCTTGTCGCACAGCCGGGCGAGATTGGTGGAGGTGGCGGGAGTTGAACCCGCGTGCCCCTGACCTTTGCACACCGCGTCTACCATGTTTAGCGCGATCTTAGTTTCGCTGATGCCAAGCGACCGCACGTGCTAAGACATCAACTATTCCCCGGATGAAGATACAGCGCGCAGTCCGCGGACCGCTCCACGCGCTATGCCTGCTGTCGACGTTAGTCACGGCTAGCAGGTGTCGCCGGACCAACGAGGCGGCTAATTAAGCCGCCATGGGCATTTCTTCGTAGGTGCCTCTTATTGGTTCGAAGGAGGATTAACGAGTGACCTTGCGACACTCGACAGGCAGCGGCGCACTCCAACCAAGGGTAGAATCCAGAACACCCCCAAAAAAGGGATCAACGAATTCGATTGGGTGCAGACCAATCAAAGAACGGGGCGACCACACTGCGCGGCTTTTCCCGAGATGCAAGCGCCGGGCCGACTCACGCCGCAATGTGCTGCGACTCAAGCCGCACCGGGGCTCGACCCGGTCCGCATCTTGTCCCGGCTCGAACCTGATCGTGGCGCGGCGGTGTCCAGTCGCTCGCATGACGCAGCGATTCAACCACAGAGTCACGGAGAGCACTGAGATCCGATCTGGCCGCTGTTTTCTTCGTGTCCTCTGTGCCTTCTGGGGTTCCTCACTGATCGGAGTCCGGCTTGAAGCCGATTGCGTCGAGCATGGGTGGGATTTCGGGATTCTTCATGAAGAGATCCCAGATCAGTCCCGTGCGATGATTCTCAATCATCACCGTGATCGGCGCCTGGTTCAGCGCCATGTAAACCATGTCGAACCAGTTCTGTGTCTGGTTGAACCCGTCGTAAAAGCCGTAGATCCCCCAGATCTTTGCGCCGAGGTCGCGGTAGAAGTGTTTCAGCGCCGCCATCGACTCGTCGGGCGTGTAGGGCATCGAGGCGAGCGAGGCCATGACATTGATCGTGCCGTTGTCATCGCGCGGATTGGGACGGCCGCCGCCGGTATTGATGCCCGCCGACAAGCCCCATGTGTCGGGCCCGTAGCCGACGAAGCCGCGCGGATTCTCGATGCAATACGCGCGGTTGATGAGGGCGATGGCGCGGTTGTTTTTGAAATAGTTGGTGAAGCGATCGCGTTTTCCGCGCGGGTCGAACCCCATGTAGGAGAAATGCGTGAAGAACAGATCCGCGCCAGTGCCGACGCCGACCTCGAGCTTGTGGCCGTAGTAGGTGCCGCCGTGGACGTAGCGATCGCCGACTTTGGTGCGGCCCCAGCCGCGACGATACGCGATGTGGCGCGGCGAGGTGCCGGCCCAGCCGGAGTAGTAAAGCTCCGCAGGCACGGCGTGCGTGGGCGAGGCGATCGCGAGCAGGTAAACGATCATCGTCTCGTTCCAACCGATGAGCGGATGGTTGATGTGAAATCCGGCGTCGGGCGACCAATGCCAGGTGAGCACATCGCTGTCTCCATTTTGTCGATACCAGGTCCACTCCACCTCGCGCCAGAGCCGCGTGATCGTATCGCGCAAGTCGCGCTCGGCGGCGTTGTCGCGGTTGAAATACTGCCGGACGGCGAGCAGCCCCTGGATCATGAAAGCGGTTTCCACGAGGTCGCCGCCATTGTCGTATTTGCCGAAGAACGGGATGGTCTTGCCCGTTTCGCCATGGAGGAAATGCGGCCACACGCCGTGGAAACGATCGGCCTTCTCAAGATAGCGGACGATTTTCAGCAGCCGCTCGGCGATGGCCTCGCGCGGAACGAATTTGCGCTCTGCCGCGACGATCATCGCCATCACGCCAAAGCCGTTTCCGCCGAGCGCGATCAGGTTGCGGTCGCCGGGCAGGATCTCCGGCGACATACCGGCCGTCGGGTGCGCGGCGTCCCAGTAGTAGCGGAAACACGCCTCCTGCACCATCGTGAGCAATTCGTCGTCGGAGAACTCCCGCGTGGTCGCCTGCACGCCGCCCGACAGCGGTGACTCGTTGCCCGCCAGATCCAGCGCCGCGACTTTGTAGTGCGTCGTGCGGCCGGGTTTGCCGTGGAAATCCACGAACCGATGATAACCGACCTGCTGCGTGCCGATGGGCTGGAAATCCCGAGCATCATCCGAGCGATAGATGCGATACATCAGCACATCGTCCGAGGTGCGGGGCGGCTGCCACGAGAGGTCGACATGCCGCTCGAAGCCCCGAGCGGCCAGTGCCGGCGGCGCGGCAGGTGGCGTGCGATCGTCGCGCAACAGCGGACGAATCTGAAAATCGTCAACGTAGAGCGTGTGCTCCTCGTCGTCGTCCAAACCCTGCATGAACGAGATGCTGGCAAGGTTCGCGACGTTGAACGCGGGATCGTCCGTGCCGCGGTAGATATCGCCTTTGAACTTTTCGAACGGCACGACGATTTGCACCCACTGGTTGGCCGGCAACCGCGCATCGCCTTCGACGAGCGTGACAGCCGGCGTGCCTTTCTGCGCACGATCGAGCAGGTAAACGCGCGGCGAAGTCTCGGCGGTGATCTCGTAGTCGGAATAAACCCAGAACGTCAGCGCCTCGCCCTCAAAGTGAAATGGCCGCGCGTAGCGTTGCGGCACTTCGAGCGTCATACGCCAGTCGCCGCCCGGCGCCGAGCGCCACTTCAGGCGCAGCGCATTCGGCGGGCTGACGGCGTGCGATGATTCGACGGGGAACTTCGATTGCCACGTCTCGAGCGTGCTGGGGGCGATCACGAAGCTGTTGCTCGCATCGTAGCCGTGATCGGGGATGCTGTTGGCGAAGACGACGTGGCGATCGTAGAGCGATTGCGCATGCGTGGACGCGACCGCTGCGACGAGGGCGATGGCGAAGAAAGGGGAAACTCTCATGCGAGGCGCGGTGAGGGCGCGGTATTCGGATTTTGGTGACGGCCGGCGCGGCGAGAACTGGCGAGCATGAACGACTCGCGATTTGAACGGTGCCCACTGCCTTCCGGTCATTTCGAGCGCAGCCAAGAGTCCAGTTCGCGGCTTCGAAGCCGCTCCTCGACAAGTAAGCAGCGCGGCCGCGGTGGTCCGCGCTGCGGCAGACGTCGGTTTAGAATGTGAACCGCGCCGTGAACCGGAAGGTGCGCGGCGTCTGGTAATAGTAGCCGTTGCGAATGTGGCGACCGTTTCGATCCGTATAGTCGTTGTGATAATCGATCACGAGCGGATCGTCGTAATCGAAGATGTTGTCGACGTTGATGGCGAAGCGCGCCTTCACGCGGCCGAACTCGGTCTCGTAGGCGAGCACCGCGGAGTAGCTGCGCATCGACGAGCCGAAATACTCCTCTCCGGCGTAGGAGCCGGCGTAGGGCTTGCCCGTGAAGTTGCCGCCGAAGCCGAACGAGTAGCCGTTGAGCGAATCGTTGGTGAAGGTGTAGTTCGCGAAGAAGCTCGCGGTGTAGTCCACGGACTTGCGCTGCGGCACGCCGGCGACGGACTGCGCGAGGCTGTCCTGCACCCGCGAGATCTCGTTGCGCAGATCGCTCGCATGCGTCGGGTCGGCCGTGTCGTCGAGCTGGGCGTTCCACGTGTCGAGATTCTCGGCGACGTGCTCGCGACTCATGGGATAGAAATTCACGATTTCGGTCTCGGGCAGGGCGTAGCTCGCCTGCACCCGCAGGTTCGGGAATGGGTTGGCCGTCACCTCGAACTCGTAACCCGAGGCGTCCATCGCAGTGGTGTCGGAATACGCCACGCCACCGAAGCCGAGGTCCTGCGGATCGCCCCGGGCGATATTATACTTCTGCCAGACGCCGCGGATATTGACGGGGTTTTCCACGTTGCGATTCTGCGACTTCGAATCGTAGCGGCTCAGGCTGGCGTAGTATTTGCCATCCGGCGTGGAGACGCGAAGGCCGTAATCGTAGCCTTCGTTCTGCTCGGGACCCGGCCGCGTGCCATCGAGATACGGCTGTGAGCCGGCATTGGGCGGGAGGATGTTTTCGGAATAGTTGGCGAAGACACCGAGCCAGCCGAAATAGTAAACCGCGCCGGCCGTGTAGGTGGTGCCTTTGTCGCTTTCGCTCACGCGCTGATCGGTGAAGTTCGGACCACGGCGATAGCTGACGAGGTCTTCATCATAACGATCGTGGCGGACACCGAGCGCGATGCTGAGGGCGTCGTCGAAGAGGCGGGTGTTCGAGAAGAGCGCATAGCTGGTGAGCTCGAACTCGTCGTCGAAGTCGAACCAGTAGCCCTGCGCGGGGGCGTAAGCGACGCTATAGCCGTTTACGCCGTCGGGGATGTCGGTGAAGGTGTTGGGCTGATCGAGGTAGATGCGGCCCCAGACCATGTTGTCGGCCCACTCGTTGATGGGCCAGGTGCCGTTGGTGATCTGGGCGAGATGCTGGCGCGCGGAGGTCTTCGTGTTGCGCTGCGACGCGGACGCGGCGAGGAGCTGATCAAACCGTTTGCCGAAGAGTTGGCCGTTCACCTTGTAGTTCAGCTGCGCGCGGATCTCGTCGACGGAGCGTTCCTGCGTCTGGCGCGAGAGGAAGAAATCGGCGAAGGCCTTGCCGAAATTCGGGTTCGAGCTGCCGTCGGGGAGCTGCCGGTTGATGTCGATCGAGGCGCCGCCGGTGCCTTCGTAATCCTTCGAGGTGGTCTTGGTGTCGTAAGTGAAAAACGCGACCTGCAGGTCGAGGTGTTCGTTGAAGCTGTGATCGAGGAAAGCGGTGAGGTTCTCGTAGTCGTTCGTGCCCCGCCCCGCCCCGTAGGTCCAATCACGGCTGGGCCGGATGGGGATGCCGGCCGTGGAGGAGTATTCCGTCTCCCACGGCAGTTTGATCTCATCAGGATACCAGCCTTCATAGGGCGCCCACAGCAGCGACTGGCCAGGATCGAGCAGGCCGCTGGTCGTTGCGTAGCCGCCGCGATACGTGCGAATCGTCGCACCCGGATTGGCAGGATCAGGCTCCATCACGGACGGTCCCCAGAGCATCAGACGCTGATTATCCGAGAGCGTGGGGATGAAGACCGGATATGCATCGAGGCCCGTGCCCCACGCGCCCGGCACTGAGATCTCCACCGTGCGCGCGGGCCCGACGGGCGCGGCGTTCCACGTGTCCGAAGCCGTGACACCGTCCCAACCCGCGGTCTTGTCTCCGATGGTGGTGGAGATCAGGGAATACTCGGAGCGATAGCCCTCCACTTCGAGCCGGATGCTCGTGCGCTCGGACAATTTGAAAAGAGCGGCAAGGTCGATCGCGCGTTTCTTTCCTTCGTCACCATTGCGCCACCCGCGCACGTTGTCGTAGAGCGCGTTCACCCGCAGCGCGAGCCGGTCAGTCGCTGCGAGATTGTAATCGAGCTCGAAGCGCAGACCGCCGTTCGAGTCGGCAATGACGGCCGGACTCACAAACGTGTTATCCAGCCGGGGCACCTTCGTGTAGGTCGACAACGTGCCGCCGACCGTGCCGAGGCCGAAGAGAATACCGTTGGGTCCGCGGGTGAACTCGACGCGCTCGATGTTATACGCGTCGGCATTCTCGAAAAATGTGAAGTAATTGCGCGTTGGACCGGCGCCGCCCTGCTGGCCGGAGCCCACGCCGCGGAAGCTGAAGGCCCACGGGTGAAACGCCTGTCCGCCGAAGCCGCGGCCGGCGAGCGGATCCTCGGGGAGAACATTGGGCGACCACCGGAGCGCCTCGCGCACATCCTGGATGCCGACGTCGTCGAGAAAGGCGCGGGTCAGGGAAGACATCGCGGCGGGAGTGAGCTTGATCGGGGTGTTGGTGCGGCCGCCGGAGAGCGAGTCGACAGCGATGTATCCAGAATCTCGTGACACGTCGACGGTGAAGGCGCTCAGTTGCACGATATCGGAGCTGGGGGCCAGATCGCGCGCCGGATCCGGCGTGGGAGAGGCGGGAGCCTCTTGCGCGAGAACGGCAGACACAAAGCCGGCGCTGGCGAACGCACCGAGCACGGCCAAGCGAACAGCTTGGGGAGCTTTCATAGGGGTAAGGGTGTGTGTGGGTTTCGGGTGGGAGCGGCGCGACGGCACGGTCAAAGGCCGTTACGACGCACGTGGTTCTTGGCGCGCACTTTCGCTCACGCCGCGCATTTGGCCCAGACGGAGAACCCCCGCTTAGCGGCTACCGGACGCCACCCCATGCCCGACATCGGTGCGCTTCAGGCAGCGCACGACTTCCCGCAGAGAGCGGGAACATCGTCACCACTTCCGCCCCGCGTCGTCCACCATCTGCTGCAACATCTCGAAACGCACTTCGCCGTAATTGAGCGCGTAGCGCTGTTTGCCCGCGCGAAACACCCACGTCGTCGGCACCCAAATCATCGGCAGATCCAAGATGCGATCCAGCTTCTCCCCGGCTTTGCTGCTGGCGATCGGATGCGTGAGGGCGACGAAGTTCGCCTGCCCGCCCAGTTGCGCGTCGCGCAGACGCGGCTGCGGGTCCATCCCGCGATGCCAGGCGTTCACAAAGATCACCTGCACGTCGGGATTCTTCTCCACAAAGCGCGCCCAGCCCTCCGGCACCATCTCGCGCCGGCAGTTGCCGCACCACGGCGCCCAGAAATGCACGATCGTGACCTTCTCGTTGGCCACGCGCTCGCGCAGGTCGGCCTCGAACGCCGCCGCTTCGTCGGCGCCATTCGCGCCCGTCACCATCGCCACACCGAGGACCAGCCACGCCCAGAGTTTCATGCGTGGCGAATGAACATACTTTCGTAAAACTGGCCAGCGCGCCGCAGACATCGAAAACAGCGCCGCTTTGCCCTTGCACGCGCGCCGCGCGACGTTGTTCTCGGCGGCTTTTCCATGTCCGTCGTCGCGTCTCCGGCCACCACGTCGCAACCGAACCCCGAACACGTTCTCCGCCTCGCGCAGGAGCTCAACGTGAAGGTCTTTCAAGTCGCCGCCACCGCGCAGCTTCTCGCGGAGGGCGCCACCGTGCCGTTCATCTCGCGCTACCGCAAGGAAGCCACGGGCGAGCTCGACGAGGTGCAGGTCACCGCGATCCGCGACCGACTCGAGCAGCTTCGTGCCATCGACGAGCGCCGCGCCTCGATCCTCGCGTCGCTGAAAGAGCGCAATCTGCTCACGCCCGAACTCGAGAAGGCGATCAACGCCGCCGATTCCGTCACCGCCCTCGAGGATATTTATCTCCCCTTCCGCCCGAAAAAGCGCACGCGCGCCACAATCGCGAAGGAAAAGGGCCTCGAACCGCTCGCCGATCTGATCTTCGCGCAAGATCCGTCCACCGACGTCACCGCCGCGGCCACCGCGTATGTGGGACGTGAATACACCGCCGACGACGGCAAGAACCAGAAATCCAAGATCGAAAACCTGGAGGAAGCGCTCGCCGGCGCGCGCGACATCATCGCCGAGCGCATCAGCGACGACAAGGACGCCCGCACGCGGCTCCGCGCCCGTTATCACTCCGACGCGATCGTTTCGTCGAAGGTGATGATTGGCAAAGACGCGTCGCCCGAGGCCGCAAAGTTCAAGGACTACTTCGAGTGGAGCGAGCCGCTCGCGAAGGCTCCCTCGCACCGCGTGCTCGCGATGCGCCGCGGCGAGAAAGAGATGTTCCTGATGATGCGCGTGACGTTGCCCGACGAGGCGATCGCGCCCGCCGAGGTCGCGCCGCTTTTCGTCAAAGGCAAGAGTCCCGCCGCCGACCAGATGCAGCTCGCGGTGCAGGACGCCTGCAAGCGCCTCCTCTGCCCCGCGATGGAAACGGAGATGCGCCTCGAGTCGAAGAAGCGCGCCGATGAAGCCGCGATCAAGATCTTCGCTGACAATCTCCGCGAGCTCCTCCTCGCCGCGCCGCTCGGCCAAAAAAACGTGCTCGCGATCGATCCTGGTTTCCGCACCGGCTGCAAAGTCGTGATGCTCGATCGCCAGGGCAAACTCCTGCACAACGACGTGATCTTCCCCGACCGCCACGAAACCGAGGCGAAGGAAAAAGTTCTCGGTTTCATCAAGTTCTTCCAGATTGAAGCGATCGCCATCGGCAACGGCACCGCCGGCCGCGAGACCGAGGCCTTCATCCGCACACTCGGCCTGCCCGCGAACATCTCGATCGTGATGGTCAACGAATCCGGCGCGTCGATCTACTCCGCCAGCGAAGTCGCCCGCGAAGAGTTTCCCGATCATGATCTCACCGTGCGCGGCTCCGTCTCCATCGGCCGCCGCCTTATGGATCCCCTCGCCGAGCTCGTGAAACTCGACCCGAAGTCGATCGGCGTCGGTCAGTATCAACACGACGTCGACCAAAGCGCGCTCAAGCGCTCGCTCGACGACACGGTGGTTTCCTGCGTGAACGGCGTCGGCGTCGAGCTCAACACCGCGTCGAAGCAACTGCTCAGCTACGTCTCCGGCCTCAATGCCGCCGTTGCTGCCGCAATCGTGGCGCGCCGCAACGAAAAGGGTCCGTTCAAATCCCGCGCCGAACTGAAGGACGTGCCGCGCCTCGGGCCGAAGGCCTTCGAGCAAGCCGCGGGCTTCCTCCGCATCCGCGACGGCGCGCACCCGCTCGATGCGAGTGCCGTCCACCCGGAACGCTACGCGCTCGTCGAGAAAATGGCCGCCGATGTCGGCGCGACGGTTTCCGATCTGATGCGCGACGCAAAACTCCGCGCGAAGATCAAGCTCGAGAGCTACGTGACCGCCGACGTCGGCCTGCCGACGCTCAACGATATCATGACCGAGCTCGCGAAGCCCGGCCGCGATCCCCGCGAGAAATTCGAGGCGTTCAGTTTCCAGGAGGGCGTCAACAAACCCGAGGATCTGAAGCCCGGCATGAAACTGCCCGGCATCGTCACTAACGTGACGGCGTTCGGCGCATTCGTGGACATCGGCGTGCACCAGGATGGACTCGTGCACGTGTCACAGCTCGCCGACACCTTCGTGAAAGATCCGGCCGCGGTGGTGAAACCGCAGCAGCGCGTGATGGTCACCGTGACCGAAGTCGATCTCGCGCGAAACCGCATCGCGCTCTCGATGCGCAGCCGGCCCGAGATAGGTCCAAAGACGGCATCCGGAGCCGGCGGCCCGCGCACGAGCCCCGGCCAACGCCCGATGAACAATGGCCCGCGCTCCGCTCCGCCGCCGCCGCGTCCGCAACAATCGCTCACCGGCGATTGGTTCAGCGCCGCGCTGAACAAGAAGCGCTGAGTCCTGCCGCACCTCTCTTTGGATAACCACCGAGGCCCAGAGGTCACAGAGTCCGATCCATTCCGCGAGTAGTGCCCAGCCACGCTCGTTCGGCCTTTGTGTTCTCTGTGCCTCTGTGGTTCCGATATCCGTCGCGTGCCGAGATGCGGCGCGGATCGCGCCTTGCGCGGGAGCGGATCACGTCGCCAAGTCGAATCGCCGCGATCGTTTCCATCCAACCTTTCTTCGCTGGGGGCGTCTCACCGCAGTGATGAAAACCGCCAACGACCCCGTTACCGAACTTCCGCTCACCAAGATCCTCATCCGCGGCATCCATCTCGAACTCTCGCCAGCGTTGCATGGCTACGCGCTCGACAAATCGACGCGCCTGTTGCGTCACAACGGCCACATCATCCGCCTGCGGCTCGACCTGGAACACGACCGCACTGCCGCCCGCGGGGCTGAGTTTATCGCCAAAGGTCACATTGAAATCGGCGGACCGGACCTGCTGGCCAGCGTCGCGTGTGAAGATGCCTACAAGGCGATCGATCTGCTGGTGGATAAACTGGATCGCCTGCTCCTCCGCCGGCACGGGCTCCGCAAAGAGCGCCGCCACGCGCCTGCTGCTTCCCTAGTCGAAGGGGCCGAGTTCCCGAAGGCGGACTAAGGTTTCCTCCAGCGTAAACAGGTGCTTGAGAGGGCGCGGGGTTACAACCCCCGCCCGCCGGGGTTT
>JAEYQF010000309.1 GCA_023410155.1 Verrucomicrobiota bacterium
CGCTCTGCCCGCCGCCGTATCGCTCTGGCCGAAGAGCTCATCGCCGCGGTTAACAAGAAAGAGGTCAAGACGGACCTCTCCGCGATTCTCACCGGCGTAGCCGAGGCCGTAAAGACCAGCAACCAGATCGACGAAGCGGAACGCCTCTACGGCGCCTACATCCGCGACGAACTCTCCAAGCAGATCGGCGTCGACAGCAGCACGTTCGAGCCGCAGCAGTCGGCCCTCGTGGCCAACGTCCGCGATCTCTCCGCCATCGCTGAGAAGATCCCGGTGCACTTCCAGTCCCGCTTCCTCGAACTCGTCGACGCCACCCATCCGATCGAGAGCCGCGACATCATTTTCAACCTGCTCAAGTCCTCGCAGGGCAAGTTCACGACCGAGTGCATCAATTTCCTCGTCGAACACGGCCACGCCGACGAACTCGCTGCCACGCTGAAACGGTGGCAAACCGAGCAAAATCTTCGCGCGCCCGTTCTCCTGTGGATCGTCAAGAACCGCCACTCGAAGAAATTCGCCAAGCTGCTCAACGACCTCATCACCCCCCGCCTGCTCGGCGCGATCTTCTTCGCGATCGACTACGAGGCGCTTCAGGCCGCCAGCGCACGTCGCATCCCGCTCGCCGATATCCTCAGCGAGGACACCGAGCTCATCAGTGATCTGCTCTCGACCGCCGATCCGGAGACGGCGCGCGATCTCGCCAACACCCTGATGCTGAACCAAGGCTTCGAGGAACTCACCAAGAAGTCCCTCCTCGCCCGCTTTATCAAAATCTTCCCGAAGATTCAGTCGCTCGTCGCCGCCGATGCCGAAGGCAAGGAAGAGCAACTGCTCGTCTCGAAAGCCTCCTTCGAGCGCAAGCGCGAGGAATACGAGACGATCGTCTCCAAGAAGATCCCGGAAAACTCCAAGGCGATCGCCGTCGCCCGCGAACACGGTGACCTCAAGGAGAACTCCGAATACAAGATGGCCAAGCAGGACCAGCAGGTCCTCATGGCGCAGAAGACGCACCTCGAGCGTGAACTCGGCCACGCGCGCATCACCGACTTCAAGGAAGCCACCAATGATCAGGTCAGCGTCGGCTCGATCGTGGAAGTCCGCTCCGAGTCGAATGGCCAGACTACCCGCTACACCGTGCTTGGCGCGTGGGACAGCGATCCTGAGAACCACGTGATTTCCTACAAAACCGCCCTCGGTGCCGCCCTCCTCGGCAAGAAAGCCGGCGAAGCCGTCAAAGTGCGCGCGGGAGCCTCCGAGGAAGATTACACGATCGTCAGCATCGCGCGCTACGCGGACACCGTGCAAAGCTGAGGTCCGACCGCATCACGACTGCGCCGCCTTTTCGGGCGGCGCTTTTTTTTGGTCATGCCCCCGCTGCTCAAAGGCGTCGTCATCGGCTTCTCGATCGCCGCTCCCGTCGGCCCTATCGGATTGCTCTGCCTCCGCCGTTCACTCGCGAACGGTCGCCTGTCCGGTTTCGTCTCGGGGCTCGGCGCGGCGACTGCAGATGCATTTTACGGCCTCGTCGCTGCACTCGGACTCACCGCCCTTACCCACTTCCTCGTCCAACACCAGATGCCGCTGCGCATCGCGGGTGGACTTTTTCTTTTCTATCTTGGTCTGCGCATCGCACGCACGCCGCCTGCCGCAGCTTCCGCGGAAACGCGCAACGATGCTCCGCGACTCGGCACTGCTTACGTCTCCACGCTGCTGCTTACGCTGACCAATCCAGCAACGATTCTGACGTTCCTCGGGGTTTATGCCGGCCTTGGACTGCAGGAGCGCTCCACCTCGGCGAGCGCGCTCGTCGCCGGCGTATTCCTCGGGTCGGCAGCATGGTGGCTGCTCTTGAGTGCCGCCGCCGCGTGGTTCGGACGCAAAGCCACCGTCCCTCAACTCCGATGGATCAATCGCGCCTCCGGGCTTTCCGTCGCGGCTTTCGGAGTCTGGCAATTGCTCGCCCTCACGACCGCGTAACGACCCAAACCGCACTGGGTCCCAACGCTGTCCGCATCTCGTCGCGACCCGAGGCGCATCGTGTCCCGACTTGGGACGGACGGTGGCGCGACCCGGTGCGCGCAGTGGCACGACTCGGCCCGCAGCCCAATCTTGCGGCCTCGTTTGGTAGAACGAGCAAGAGCAAAGAAAAAGATCCTGCTCTCATTCTTCGTTGCGGGCGAATGGGCTGAATCATTGCCAAGCGCCGGGCAGAGCGTCAGTTTCGCGACCTTCGTGAACGCTTCCTGGGATATCCTCAAAATCCTCGCGGACCCGACCCGGCTTCGCCTCCTCTCGCTCGTGTCCCGGGAGGAGCTCTCGGTCGCGGAATTGCAGGAGATCCTCGGCATGGGCCAGTCGCGGATTTCGTCCCAACTCGCGCTGCTCCGGCAGGCCAATCTCGTCTCCGACCGACGCGATGGGAAACGGGCCTACTATTCGCTTCGTTCGCCGTTGCCGGAGAAAACCGAGTCGTTGCTGCGCGCCGCAATCTCGTCGGTGCAGGACTTGCCGCTGCTGGCCGAAGACGTTTCGAACCTCGACCGCATCCTCCAAAAACGGCGGCGCACGCAGGAGCAATATTTCAACCAGATCGCGGGCCGACTCGGGAAGAACTACTGTCCGGGTCGATCTTGGGAAGCGATCGGCCACTTGGCGCTGAGACTGGCGCCCGCGATCGATATCGCGGACCTCGGCGCAGGCGAAGGGTTGTTGTCGCAGTTGCTCGCCCGGCGCGCCCGGCAAGTGTGGTGCATCGACAATTCGCCCCGCATGGTGGAGGTCGGCACGGAGCTCGCGCAGAAGAACGGTTTCGCGAATCTGACCTACAAACTCGGCGATATCGAGCGGGTGCCACTGGCAGATCGCTCGGTGGATCTCGCCATCCTCTCGCAAGCACTGCACCACGCGCAGCACCCGCAGGCGGCAGTGAGCGAGGCGTATCGAATCCTGCGCCCGGGCGGCCAACTTCTGGTGCTCGACCTGAACGAGCATGAGTTCGAGAAGGCGCGCGATCTCTACGCCGACGTATGGCTCGGATTCACCGAGAGCGCTTTGCACGGGTTTCTCAAAAAGGCAGGGTTCGCCCAAGTGGACGTGACCGCGGTCGCGAAGGAGTCGATCGAACCGTTCTTCGAAACGCTTCTGGCAAGCGGCGTGAAGGCGTGAGCCTTCCGACGGCGCGAGGTCGGATGTTCAAGCATCGTCCCACCGGATGCTGAACTCGCGGCGCGAAGCCGGGAACTACTCGCGGGCGTGACGGGCGAGCTGTCGGCGGCGCCACGCAAATCCAAGCCCGCAAAGCGCGACGCCCCACAGCGCGTAGGTCGAGGGTTCGGGGACCAGCACATTCACCCCAACGGGATTGAAAGGCGTGTGGTGCAGCTCGGCGTTGCTGTAGTTGAGCGTGCCGGCGACCACCTGGCCGTTGATCGAGGTGTTGTAATTGCTGAGATTGATCTGCGGCGCGAGCACGCTGCCATAGAACTGTCCGCCTTGGCCAAGACTCACGCTACCGGTGCCCGCGATGTTCCAGAGCAGGCGACCAGCAACCCCGGAGTTGTCGTTGAAGTTGCCGCCACCGAAGATGGTTTTGCCATTCGCGTTGAGCACATACACGACCGCCGTCTGGTTGGCGCCGAGAGCGAACGAGATGTTGCTGAAATTCTGACCGTTGTAGGTGCCGTGGCCGAGAAGCGAAGCATCGAGGTTGAATACGACGATGCCAGCAGCGTTCGTATTCGAGGTGAATTTCAGATTCTGGCTGCCATCAACGGCGATGCCTCCAGAGGCCTGCGCGGCGGCGAGCGTTTGCGACATCGTGATCGCCTGGCTCTGGAGCGTCGCCCAATTCCAGTTTACAGGCGCCGAGCCGGTGCGCGGATCGCCCGTGCCGGAGTTGATGATGAGCTTACCGCCCGAGGTGCTGGTGAACGTCTTGCCGTTGTGATTGTAGGTCCCGTTGGCGTTGGGCGTGTAGGCGTAGCCGGTGTTCAGGTGCGAATCGCCCGAGAGGATCAGCTGGCCCGCAACGTAGAGCGACGGATCGCTGTTCGAGACCAGGTGTGAGTGGATCGCGACGGAGAAATTGTTGAGCGTAAGGTTCCCACCTACCGCTAATCCGCCCCAAGAGTCCTGGCCGTTGAACGTAGCATTGCCGAAACTCACGAGGTTATACTCACGCACTAAAGAGTCGAAACCGCTAACCGCCTGGACGTAGGCCTGCGCGCGCATGCTCAGCGGCACGGCCCCCAGCAGGACCATGAAAACGCGCAGAAAATAGGGTCTCCACCTCATTTCGACCTCAGGAAACGCCCCACAAGGGCGGTGTCAACACTCTATCGGCAAGCCTCCGATCAACTTAAGCTCTTTTCATGCCGCGCACGCGGCGCACAAAGGATCTTGGATGGTCGCCGCATCAGAATGCTAAGCCTACCTTCGCTCCCGCCGACCGAATTAGTGCAAGCTCCTCGCGACTGAGATCGCGGTGCCAAGCCTTTTGCAACAGCGGGCGGGCGGCCTCGGGCTGGTTCAGATCAGCAAACGCAAAGCCAAGCCAAAGGGCCACGTGGGGACGCTCGCTGTTCTCCGGCGAGAGCGCATGAAGTAGCTCGACTGTCTCCGCCGGCCGACCCTGCCGCCAGCGGACGGCAGCAAGCGGCACCACGGTGGCCAGCTGGTCGGGCGCTTTCGCATGAAGCGCTTCAGCGCGGCTGATTGCTTCGGGAGAAAGTCGATTGAGCAATCCGCCGAGTGTGATCCACGTCGCCGCGACTGCATCGTCACCGGGCAAATGCCGCGTCCATTGATCATGGAGTTGCCACAGCCGCATCAAATCGGCGCGCGTCGCGTAGATGTCCCGGAGGGCCGAATACGCCCAAAAATTCTTCGGGTGACGCTCGATCACCACCTGCAGCGCACGCTCGAGACTCTCGGCATCCTGCCAGGCACCGGCGAGGCGCACGAGAGCGCGGAGTGCGACGATGGAATCGCCGCAGGCGGTAAGGGCGTCATTCCACGTCGCCCGGGCATTCGTCTCGCTGTAGCGCAGACGCTGCAGGCGCGAGCTGATCGCCAGCGTCGCCACATCACGCGGCCATACGCCCCACGCGCCGGCGTGAAGTCTGGCCTCCAAGCGATCGAGATCCCCGAGTTCGGCGCTGATCTGGGCCGCAGCGTCGGCCACCTTCGATTCCTCCGCGAGGGCCGACGGGAGTGAGTCGATCCAGACCACGGCTTCGCGCCCCCTCCCGATGTCTCCAAGCCACCGCAACATCGTCGCGACGTCGTCGACCCCTTGGGCGACCGCGGCTTCTTTCATCGCGTCGATCAACGCGGTCCAGCCTGGCAGATCGGGCGAGTCAAAATCGAGACGCCGTCCGGGAGCAAAGCGCTCTGCCAGGTGCCGCATCAGCTCGCGCGAGCGTTGTCCGTCGCGCTGGCGGGCTGCCTCCTTCAACAACTCCACCGCGGCGCGCACTCGCACGGTTGGCTCCGCAGTGAGTTCTTCAAGTTCCCCGCGGCCTTGGGTTTTCTTCCCCTCGTCTGTGCTCCAGAGGCGAAACGAGGCCAGATTGAGTCGGGCTTCGGAATCCCCCGGAGCCGCACGTCCCCACGCCTCCACAAGGCGCTCCAATTCCCCCTCCTGCCCCAAGGCGCCAGCGAGCGATGCTCCGAGTCGGAAAAAGGCCACATCCTGCCGGGCCACCGGATCGAGGTCGTTCCATGCCGCCTGCGCCACATCGAGCCGATTCAGGCGAAGTGCCTCCGCGATCAGCGCGGATCGAAACGCAACATTTTCGGGCGCGAGGCGGGAGAGCTGCTCCTGCACACCGAGCACTTCCGGCGAACCGATTTCGGCGAGGATTTTCGCCGCGTCGCGCCAGGCGGAGACCTCGTTCGGGGCCAGGGTGAGCGCTCTTCGCAGCGCGAGCGCAGCGGAGCGATAGTCGCTTTGCGCCGCGAAGTTCTCCGCCTGCCTGATCGCATGCTGTTGTTGCCACCGAGCCCAGACCGGCTGGCCAAGCGACCATCCCGCCGCTCCCAGCCCGAGCAGGAGAGCGACTCCTCCCACGATCCGCCACCCGTCGCGCTGTGATTCGGTCAACTCGTTCCAGCGGTTCCTCCATCGCTGGCGCTGTTCTTCGGAAAAGATCGGCATGGCGGGCGCAAGCTGCGCTCACGCGTGCACCGCGCAGCAAGCGAAAAAGTTCACTTGGCCGTAATCAGGAGAGGCGCCCACCCCCGCATCCATTGCTCGGCCTCCTCCCGCGCCCCCGCCCGGGTGACGAAGACGATATAGCTAGCATCACCGCGCCGCCGCCCTTCGCGCACACGCTGGATCCGCCACACTGCGACATCCCGCAGATCGTTGGCCGCGAGTTCGCGACTACGCCCGAGCCACGCGTCCCAATGTGCGTAAAAAACGTGATGCACCTCGCTCCCTTCCCCGAAACGACCGACGAAAAACTCCACCGCCGCCCCGTCGAGCTGCAGCGCCAGGCGACCGGGCAGCGCGGTAAACTCTTGTCCGGCGGCTGGCACACAGATGGTCGGATCGTGCAGCTCGGCCGCTGCGGTCCGGGCGACATCGTCCTCCCACCTGGCGACGAATGCCATCTCCCCCGCTCCCGCGCCGCGGGAGAGGCCACGCACCACGCTGGCATTCAGGAGCTCGCGCGTTCGCTCCGGCACCGGCAGCTCCCGCCAGTCGGCCACATCGGATCGGAGCTCCCATTGGAGCCGCGTGCCCGGCCGCTTGTATTCGTGAAACCGATACCAGATTTCGGGCGAAACGAGCGCGATGCAGCCGGCGCCGCTCACCACCCACGCCGGCCACGCCGCACCTCGCGGTTCCGCTTTCGATCGGGGCACGGCGGCCGGCGCCGTCACGCGCCGACTCGCCCGCCATGCGAGCAGGG
>JAEYQF010000316.1 GCA_023410155.1 Verrucomicrobiota bacterium
ACTGAGCGTAGAAGATGCCCACGCGATCGCGCTCGTTGTAGCTGCCGGAGCCATGATCAGCCGCGAACAGCACCGACAGCGCCATGAGCCGGGCCTGACTCAGCAACTGCACGTGCTCCGGGATGGGACGTCCGACGACGAGGCCGCGGCCCTCGTCGGCAAAGGTGGAGAACACTTCCGCGATGCCTTCGCGATACCACAACGCCGGATTCTCGTCGCTCAGCGCGGTCACATGGTGGATGAACTCGTGATAGATCAGCCGCCGCGCATACTCGCTATCCCACGCCGGCGAGAGCGCGACCACCGAACGATCCGCGTTGCTCAGTTGATAGCCCGCGGTGCGATCTTCCGAGCGCATCGACTCCTGCACATAGGGAAGAAACGTCTTCGCCGATGCGAAGTAGTAGATCGAGATCGGCGTAAACCGCCGTTGCTGGGCGGAAATCGCCTGCCCGAACAACGCCTGAAGCTGCTCGAGTTGAAAGAGCAACTCGCGCGATTCCTTCTCACTGACGCGACTGAACAGCTCGCAATTGGGCGAACGATAGTAGTGCCATTTGTCGTCGACACCCGGAAACACCTCGGCGGGCGCACTCACCGCGCGCGTGCCGCACACCAGGACGACCAGACCGAGGATGAGGGATCGAAACGAGAGCATGAAGGGGTATGGGGAAACTGGATGCGAAGGCTCACGCGTAGCCGAGTGCCTTGGCCACGGCGCCGTAGACGATGCGGCCGCCCTGGGTGTTCACGCCGCGGGCGAAGTTCGGATACTCGGCGAGCACCCGGTCGACGCCCTTCTGCACGAGCAGCGCCACGTAAGGCTCGGTCGCCTGGGTGAGTCCCATCGTCGAGGTGCGCCCGACCAGCGCCGGCATGTTGGGGACCGCATAGTGAATGACTCCAGATTCCTGATACACCGGCTTCTCGTGCGAGGTCGGCCGGATCGTCTCGATGCAACCGCCTTGGTCGATCGCGATATCCACAATCACGCTGCCCGGGCGCATCTGCGCGACGATCTTCTTGGAAACCACGATCGGTGCGCGCGCCGCAGGAATCAGCACGGCGCCGATCAACAAATCGGCGTCGGCAACCGCGTGCTCGATGTTCGCAGGATTGGACATGAGCGTGACCACGCGCCCGCGATACTCGGTGTCGAGCGCCTCGAGTTTACGCGAGTCGAGATCGAGCACGGTCACACGCGCGCCCATGCCGACGGCCATCTGGACGGCATGTGCTCCGGAGTTGCCGGCGCCCACGACCACCACGTGACCGGGCATCGTCCCGGGAATGCCGCCGAGCAACACACCCGAGCCGCCGTGTTGCGATTGGAGAAAGTAGGCGCCGATCTGAATCGAGAGCCGTCCCGCGATCTGCGACATCGGTTTGAGCAACGGGAACTGGCCGTCGCCGCTTTCCACCGTCTCATAGGCGATACCGAGGATGCGTTTCTTCAGCAGCGCCTTCGCCAGTTCAGGGCCGGCGGCGAGGTGTAGGTAAGTGAAGATCGTCTGCTCCTCGCGCATCAGCGGGTATTCGGCTGGGAGCGGCTCCTTCACTTTTAAAATCAGGTCGGCCGCGCGCCAGATCTTGGCCGCTTCGGCCACCAGCGTCGCGCCGGCCGCACGATACTCCGCATCCATGTAACCCGCGGTGAGTCCCGCGGATTTTTGCACCAACACCCGCGCGCCTAGCGCGACACAGCGGCGGCATAAGCTCGGCGTCATCGAAACGCGCGTCTCACCGATTTTGATTTCTTTGGGGACTCCGATTGTCATGTCCCCTTTTCACTCCGAGCGGCCGCGGTTGCAATGTCACACCCGCCCCACGTCAACGCAGCGGTCCAGAGCGGCACGAACCAAAAAGTGAATCAAGCTACCGACGAGCCGCTTTCCCGGGGGCTGACCGCTTTGCAACAAGAGCCGGGCGGAGTCTCTTCCCCCAGGGAATCGGGTTTCCATCACGGCAAGATCGACGGCGCCTGCGCTGAGCCGCGACAGCACAAGCTGCGGGTCCAGCAAACTGAGGGCGACCGAACAGTCCGCGTGCCTTGCTTCAAACCGCTCGATCCCGTCGGGCAACCATCTGCGACCGCTTTCCAAGTCAGCGGCGACGGAGAGGACGATCCGGTTCTTGCGGCCTTCCCGAAATGACGAACGAGTGCTTTGCACGCCCAGATACTGGCTCACGGCAGTGGCGCCGGGATGGCGATCCGGTGACTTTCCTGTGACGACGCTCGGCCGCACGCCTTCCGGGCCAACGGGCTCGCCAAGGAGCACCGCATGGGCACGTTGGCCTTATGCCGAAGCCGCTCAATCTCATCGCCGCTTGCGCCGAGAATCGCTTGATCGGCCGCGACGGTCGCCTCCCTTGGCGCATCCCCGAGGACATGGCCTTCCTCCATGCTCAGACGCGCGGGCAGATCGTTGTGCTCGGCCGCGTCTGCTACGAAACTTGGCCTGCCGCGGCCCGGGAAGGACGCCGCGCGATCGTGCTCACGCGCGATCAATCCCTCGCGAAAGAAAACGTGTCCGTTGTATCAAGTCTGCCGAGCGCGCTGGCCGAGGCCGAGTCGCTCCCCGGCGAGATCTACGTGTGCGGCGGCGAAAGCATTTTTCGCGAAGCGATCGCGCTTCCGCAAACGCACCGGCTTTACCTGACCCTCGTGCACGCGCAGGTCCAGGGCGACCGGTTGTTCCCCGAGTGGCGCGACCGGTTCACGCGCGAGGTCTCCCGGCGCGAATCAGCCGACGCCAACTGGCGCTACACTTTCCTCACGCTCGAGCGCGACGGCGTTTCTGCCAACGGCTCGTCGGTGAAGCAGGTGCTCCAGCCGAACAGCCAGTAGATGGGACAAAACTCGATCGCCGCGACGAGGATCGGGACGAATCCTGCGAGCGCCCACCAACTGCGTTCGTGGTGCCCGAGGGCGAGGATGGCGAGCCCGACCAGAGTGCGGGCGGCAGCGTCAAACGAACCTACATTGTGTTTCATGGGACTGGTTCTCCTTCCTTGTGGCCCGAGTATACGCCTCTCGCTGGCACCCTACTTCGCAGATCTTGGCAAAACCTGCGCAGCCAACAGATGCGCAGCACGCAGGCGGCGTGGCGCGCGGGAAGCCCCCGCTCGATCCGGCAAACGCGCGGACCAGACAGCGCCTCAGCCGCCCGTCCCCGCGTGCGCCTTCGAAACCGCCGTGTATTTCTCCGCCCAGCCGCGCAACGCCTTCTGCTCCGCTTCCGTGAGCGCACGGGCGACTTTTGCCGGGGCGCCGAGCACCATCGAGCCCGGTGGAATGATCGTCCGCGGCGTCACCACCGCGCCCGCGCCGACGATGCTGCGCGCACCGATCCGGGCGCCGTCCAGCACCGTCGCCCCCATCCCGATGAGGCATTCATCCTCAATCGTGCAGGCGTGGATGATCGCGCCGTGCCCGATGGTGCACCAGTTGCCGATCACGGCATCGAGATCGTCGGCGAGGTGCACGATGCAGTTGTCCTGAATATTGGTTCCCTCGCCTACGATGATGCGCGCGATGTCGCCGCGCAGCACCGCGCCATAGAACACGCTGGACTGCGGGCCGAGCGTGACATCGCCAATCACGGTCGCGTTCTTCGCGATCCAGTTGGCGCGGCCGACGTCGGGTGTTTTCGAGAGGTGGCGATCAAGGCGTTCCTGCACGGTCATAGGCTCATTGCTGTCCCGAACCGGCTCGCTCGCAAGCGGCGAAGCTGCGTGCGATTTGGCAAAATCTCAGCGCCGGTTCTTCCCCGCTGCGCCGGCGCTCCCACTTGACGCTCGCCGCCAACCACCGAACACCCAACCTCGGCATCAAAGTAGCTTCGCCACCCCTCATGGATTTCCTGCTTCACGTCGGCCGCGGTTTGCTGGGCATTCTGGTCTTCGTCGGGATCGCGTATGCCTTCAGCGAAAATCGCCGTGCGATCCGCTGGCCGCTCATTGGCATCGGACTCCTGCTCCAACTCGTGTTTGCCGCCCTGGTGCTCTACGTGCCGCCGGCACGCTGGGTGATCGAAGCCGCCGGCGGATTTTTTGTGAAGCTGCTCGGCTTCACCGGCGAGGGCACGAAGTTCGTCTTCGGTTCGCTCCTCGATGTCGAGAAACACGGCGTGATCTTCGGCCTGGCGATTCTGCCCTCGGTCATCTTTTTCTCCGCGCTCACCTCGATGCTCTACTACCTCGGCATCCTGCAACGCGTCGTGCACGCGTTTGCCTGGGTGATGTCGAAAACGATGAAACTGTCGGGAGCCGAAAGTCTCTCCGCCGCGGGCAACATCTTTGTCGGCCAGACGGAGGCGCCGCTGCTCATCAAACCGTATCTGCCCACCATGGCGCGCTCCGAGATCCTGTCCGTGATGGTCGGCGGCATGGCGACGATCGCCGGCGGCGTCATGATCGCCTACATCAGCTTCCTCGGCGGCTCCGATCCGCAGCAACAGATCCTCTTCGCCACGCACCTCATCACCGCGTCGGTGATCTCTGCGCCCGCGGCCCTCCTGATCGCAAAAATCCTCGCACCCCAAACGGAGAAAGTGGACTCCACCATCGCCGTCTCGCGCGATCGCATCGGCGCCAATCTCCTCGACGCTATCTGCCTCGGAACAACCGACGGCCTCCGGCTCGCCGTCAACATCGGCGGCATGCTCATCGTGTTCACCGCGCTCGTCGCGATGTTCAATTACATGCTCTCGGCGTGGATCGGTGCGCCGCTCGGACTCAACGACTGGGTCGTGCGCGTGACCGACGGCACGTTCCAGAGTTTCTCCCTCGAGTTCATCCTCGGCGTGATCTGCGCACCCTTCGCGTGGCTGATCGGCATCGAGCCGGGCCATCTGCTTGTGTCGGGACAACTGCTCGGCATTCGCACCGTGCTCAACGAGTTCGTCTCCTACCTCCAACTCGGACAACTGAAAGCTACCGGTGCGTTCACCGACGAGCGCTCCCTCGTGATCCTCACGTATGCACTGTGCGGCTTTTCCAACATCGTCTCGATCGGGATCCAGGTCGGCGGCATCAGCGCGATCGCTCCCTCACAACGCACCAACCTCGCCACACTCGGCGTGAAGGCACTGCTCGGCGGCACGCTCGCGTGTTTTCTGACCGCGTGCATCGCCGGCATGCTGACGTGATTCGAGGCGGAACGGCGCTCGCCGCGGTCCGCCCTATGGCGCGACTCACGCCGCACCGTGGCACGACTCGGTCCGCACTTAGTCGCGACTCGGTCCGCACTTTGGCCCGTAACGGACGTCACCTGAGTCGGAAGGCTGCGCATCGGGGCGGCTAAAGGCGGGACTCGCAGTCCTCGATTGCCGGGGTGCGGACACAGCTCGAACAGCCGGCCAGGGAAGCGGGCGCCACTTACGCCCACAAAAAAGCGGCCCAGGTCTGGGCCGCTCGAAAGCTGGGATAAGTCGCTCGTGCGAGCGCTTACTTCTTATACCACGTGCCGTTTTCTTTTTGAACCCACACGCCGGCGGCGCTGGCGGCGGCGAGTTGGCGGGCACGTTGCTTGCCCACGGATTCAGCGGTCGAACCCGCTTGCTTCGCGATCGCACCGTAAACCGTTTCGCGATCCTTGTTTTCGGCGGAGATGACCGCGTCCGCGCCGGGCGCTTCGCCTCGAGCCTCGAGGTAGCCACGGTTGTTCTCACCGATCGCGCCTTTGGCTTTGAGGGCGTCGATCTGGGAAATGCGCTTGGTCATGCGCGACTTCACGGCGTTGAGATCCTCGGCGCGGGCCGGCAGCGCCGCGGTGCCGAGGGTGAACACGAAGAGGAGGGAGAGGAAGCGGAGGAGATTGGCTTTCATGGAGGGGATCATTCGTCGGTGGAGGGGGTGGCGACCGTCGCGGATTTTTCGTCGAGATCGCCGAAGAAGTCGTCGAGTGCCTTGTCGACCTTCACGTTCACATCGACGATCGCATGCACTTGCACGGGATCCATCTTGATGTGGAGACAGCCGGCGGACAGGGCCACAGCGAGCAGAAGCGGGAGAGCGCGAAGCATGGAGGGAAGCGTTGGAGGCAGGGACTGGGGTGGCAAATCGTTAGTGGGTGGAAATCGTGGCGGTGCTGTTAAGCCCGATCTGCTGGACCAGGGTCTGCAGCGGGCCAGTCACGTTGACGTCAAAGGTGACCTTCTCGACGAGGCTTTGATCCGAGGGATGCGCGACCATCGTGAGGGTCAAGGTGCGGCCATTTACATCGCCCGTCGGATGCAGGCGCAGGCGGAGTGAATCGACGTGAAGCCGCATGGCACCCAGCTCGATGTCGCGGGCGGGCTTATGCGCCGGGTTATTGAGCGAGAGGAACCAAGCGAGCGCACCGAAGCGGCGCCGAGGCAGAAGCTCGAAGCGGGGCGGCAGCGCAGCCGTGAGCAGACCGGATTTCGGCGCCAGTCGAATCATGGGGGGAGCATCCTTCTCCACGCGCAGCCGCGCTTCGCCGACGCTCGGTCCTTCCTTCTCCGACCACCGCAAAACGACCCGGCCGCTCAACTGCCCCTCGGCCGACGCCAGCACGTTGGGGATGAGCGGCACCGCGTCCGCGAGCCGCATCTTCGAAAAGCGCGCCTGCGCTTCGATCTCGGGGTTGAGCAGGGAGAACTTGAACGGATCGACCGAAATGGTGCCGCCGAGAACCTTCATGCCGACGGTGGTGACCTCGACGAGATTCTCCTCGGACATGCGGGCGCGCACGAACCCGTCTGTAACGGTGATGCCTGCGACACTGAGTTCGCGAAACGTGAAGATCTGAGGAGCATCGGCCAGCAGGGGGTCGAGGCTGGTCACGCGAAAAAACCCGGCAATGCCGTCCACCTGGAGGCCGGAAACCGGGTCCGACATCGTGCCATCGCGCAGCTCCGCGGTGGCTTCGCCGCTGACCACACCCTCGCGCACCGTGCCCGACCCAGCGAGATGCACGGAGCCGGTGATGGAATAATCGCGCACGGCCTGCAGCTCGGGCCGGTCCGCCAGGATCTCGAGCCAGCGCGCGAGTCCGACGCGGCCTTCCTGAAGCTCCCAGTCGATGTCTCCGTTGATTCGATACAGAACAGAGATCCGGAAAAACGACTCGGGAGCTTCCGCGGTCACGGTCGCGCGAATGCCATCGCGACTGAGGCCGTCGATCGCGACGTCCCACTCCATGTCGGGCAATTCCGGCATGAACAACGCCCGGGCGATCCCGCGGAAGCCTCCCGAGATCGGCGGCAGCCCCGGCTCCTCCGCGCCCGATGGGGAGGCAAACGACAGGGCGAGGGCGAGCAAAACGCAGGCGAAGCGCGTCAAAGGCAGGCGGGGCATACAGCCGGAACCAACGGACTAACGCAGCGCACGGCGGAGGCGAGCCTGCAAATGGCGCGCCCCGGCCCGCGAGGCGTTCACGGGATCGTGGCCGCGGGGAGTTTCCATATCTGCTCCGCGTATTCGCGAATCGTGCGGTCGCTGGAGAACTTGCCGACGCGGGCCGTATTCAGGATGGCCTTACGGGCCCAGCCGGCCGTGTCGCGGTAGGCAGCATCGACTCGCGCCTGGGCGTCGCTGTAGGCGCGGAAATCAGCGAGCACCATGAACGGGTCACCGCCGTTGAGCAGGCTGTGGTGCAGCATGGAGAACGAACCGTGCTCGCCGGGCGTCCAGTAATCGCTGCCGATCCAGTCGACGATCGCGCGGAGCTCATCGTCGCCGCGATAGTAATCCCAAGGATTGTAGCCCCGCGCCTTGAGCGCTTCGACCTCCTCGACGGTCATCCCGAAGATGAAGATGTTGTCGTCACCGACCTCTTCCTTGATCTCCACATTGGCACCATCGAGCGTGCCGATGGTGAGCGCACCGTTGAGGGCGAGCTTCATGTTGCCGGTGCCCGACGCTTCCTTACCCGCGGTGGAGATCTGCTCCGAAAGATCCGCGGCGGGAATGATCTTCTCCGCGAGCGAGACGCGGTAGTTCGGGAGAAACGCGATCTTCAGGCGGTCGTTTACCCGCGGGTCGTGGTTGATCTTCTCGCCGATAAGGTTGATCGCACGGATGATGTTTTTCGCGAGGTCGTAGCCGGGCGCGGCCTTGGCCGCGAAGATGAAGACGCGCGGCACGATATCCAGCGACGGGTTCTGCAGGAGGCGGCGATACAGCGCGAGGATGTGCAGCAGGTTCAGGTGCTGGCGCTTGTATTCGTGCAGACGCTTGATCTGCACGTCGAAGAGCGCATCCGGCGAGACGTCGATGCCGCACTCGGTGCGGATGACTCCGGCGAGCGCGACCTTGTTCGCCCGCTTGATCGCCATGAACTCGCGCTGGAACTCAGGATCGTCGGCCACCTTTTCAAGCCCGCGGAGGCGGTCGAGATCGCGCGGCCAGACGGAGTCGTCGAGCGTGCGGGTGATAAGCGCCGAGAGCTGCGGGTTGCATTGCGTGAGCCAGCGACGGGGCGTGATGCCGTTGGTCTTGTTCTGGAATTTTCCCGGATATAGCGCGTCGAACTGCGGGAAGAGATCCTTCTTCAGCAGCTCGGTGTGCAGGGCCGCGACGCCGTTGACCGTGTGAGAGCCAGCGACGGCGAGATTGGCCATGCGCACCATTTTGTGGCCGCCTTCTTCGATGAGGGAGCACTCGCGGAGCTTGGCGCTATCGCCCGGCCACATCGCCTCCACCGACTTCAGAAGCCGGGTGTTGATGTCGTAGATGATCTGGAGATGGCGCGGCAGCACGCGTTCGAAGAGCGGCACGCCCCACCGCTCGAGCGCCTCGGGCAGCAGCGTATGATTCGTATAGGCGAAGGTGCGCGTGGTGATCGCCCACGCGGCGTCCCACGGCATGGCGTGCTCGTCGAGCAGGATGCGCATGAGCTCGGCGACCGCGATCGCCGGATGCGTGTCGTTGAGCTGCACCGCGACCTTGTCGGAAAAATTCGCCCACGAGTTCGCGGGATTGCGGAAGTGGCGACGCAGGATGTCCCGCAGCGAACACGACACGAAGAAATACTGCTGCACGAGACGCAGCTCCTTCCCGTTCTCAGTCTTGTCGTTCGGATAGAGAACTTTCGAGATCGTCTCACCGACGGCCTTCTCGCGAACCGCCTCGACGTAGCCGCCGGAATTGAACGCTGCCAGATCGAAGTCCTCGGACGCCTTCGACGCCCAGAGGCGGAGGAGATTCACGCTCTTGGTGCCATAACCAGCGACCGGGATGTCGTGGGCGACGCCGACGATCGTCTTGGTGCCGACCCACTGCGGGCGGGAGTTGCCGCGGTCATCGAAGACGTTTTCCACGCGACCGTAGAGATGAACTTCCTGCGTGTAGTCGGCGCGAACCACCTCCCAAGGATCGCCGAACATACCCCACCGATCGGGGTGTTCGACCTGGTGGCCCTTCACGAACTCCTGTTTGAACAGACCAAATTCGTAATAGATTCCGTAGCCGAGCGCCGGATAGTCGAGGGTCGCGAGCGAATCGAGGAAACAGGCCGCGAGACGGCCGAGACCGCCGTTGCCGAGCCCCATGTCGAGCTCCGACTCGCGCACCGCATCGAAGTCGACGCCGAGCGATTTGAGCGCCTCGCGCGCGGTCTCGATGAGGCCGGTCGCGAGCAGGTTGCTCTCGAAGAGGCGGCCCATGAGATACTCCATCGAGAAATAGTAGAGCCGGCGGACATTCTCCGCGTTGTGCACCGCCTGCGTGGCGATCATGCGCTCGTGGATCTGGTCGCGCACGGCGAGCGCCGTCGCGATCCACCAATCGCGCGGCGTGGCCGAGCCGGCATGCCGCGCCAGAGTGGAGACCAGATGGCGCTGGATCGAGGAGCGCAGCACCTCGACCGGCTGCTCGGCCGAAGCATCCGGACTGTGCAGCGCGGCGATACTTTCAGCCGGCGACGCGGGATGCACCTCCGTGGGGGCGGCGGCAGACTTTTTAGCAGCAGGGATCTTTTTGGAAGCAGTCGCCATGGGAGAAAGGAATCAAGTTTCGTGCCATGGGGTAGCCAAACGCACGCCTATTTTTGGAAGCGGCGCGCAAGTTCACTGTGGTTCAACTCGATGTAGGTCGGCCGGCCCGCCGGGCTGGTGAGCGGCGCCCGGGTGGCAAACAATTGCGACACCAACGCACGCAAATCCGCCTCACTGCTGGCCTCGGGGAGCCGCACCGCCCTGGTCGCGGCCACTCGCGCCAACATCTCTCGTGCTACGTCGAGGCTCGAGCCGGGCCACTGTCCATCCCGAAACAGGCCGAGAAGGTCCCGCACAAACGATTCCGCGTCGCCCGGCTCCATCCAGCCCGGCACGCCTTCGACGCGGAAAAAATTCCGGCCAAACTCCGTCACCTCGAAACCGTGACGATTCAGAAACGGCAGTCGTTCGAGCAGCAACGCCGACGCCACCGGATCCAGCTCGAGCGGGATCGGCAGCAGCAATCGCTGACTCGGCACCTCACCCGCGCGAAACTGGTCGTGCAAGCGTTCGAACCAGATCCGCTCGTGCGCCGCGCGGCGATCGAGCAACACGAGTCCTGCCGCTGTTTCAAACAAGGCATAGCTCCCGTGGGCCAGCCCCACGAAGCGCCACGCAGGTGTTGCGGGCCGCGGCGGCAGGGCTGGCGCGATGGCCTCTCGCGCTGGCCCCCCTGCGGGCAACGACACCGGCGCTCGCAGAATCCCGACGTCCGCGCTGCGGATCGCTGGCGTCGTCGGCGGACCCGCCGGCGGGGAAATCGGCGCGAAGCTTGCAGACACCGCCGCACTCGCGTCGGTCGTCGGGGCCGGCGCGATCGGCACCACGGGCGTTCCGATCGGCGCGCTTGCTTCGCCGAGTTCGCGCAGCCGTTGCAGCACCGAGCGAATCACAAAACTCCGCACGCTCGCCTCGCTGCGGAAGCGCACTTCGCGTTTCGCGGGGTGCACATTCACGTCCACCGCCGCCGGATCGCAGTCAAAGAAAACAAACGCGAGCGGGTAGCGTCCTTTCGGCAGCGACTCGTGGTAGCTCTCGATCAACGCATAGTTGAGAGTGCGGCTGTCCACCGGCCGCGCATTCACGAACACGATCATCTCGTGCCGCGTGCCGCGCCCGACTCCCGGCCGCCCGATCAGTCCGCTCAAGCGCAGCCCCGATTCGACGGATTCAATCGGCACCAGCGCCTCCGCCGTCTGGCGGCCGAAAATCTCCTGGATCCGCTCCGCCAGAGTCGAGCACTCCGGCGAGCGAAACACCACCCTGCCCTCCTCGATCAACGTGAATGCCGTCCGCGGACATGCCAGCGCGTAGAGCCGCACGCACTGGATGATGTGCGCCGCCTCGGTCGCGTCGGTCTTCAAAAACTTGCGCCGCGCCGGGACCGAGTTGAAGAGGTGCGAAACCTCGATGCGCGTCCCCACCGGCCGGCCGCAATCGCGCACGTGGACGAGCCTGCCGCCGTTCACCACGATCTCGGTCCCGACGTCGCTGCCCTGCGCGCGCGTCTGTAGTTGAAAATGCGATACACTCGCGATCGACGGCAGCGCCTCGCCGCGAAAACCATAGCTCGCGAGCCGATCCAGATCCGCCGCCTCGCTGATCTTGCTCGTGGCGTGGCGCTCCAGGGCGAGCAAAGCGTCATCGCGCGACATGCCGTGCCCGTTGTCCTCGATGCGCATGATCGAGCGCCCGCCATGGCGGAACTCCACCTCGATCCGCGTCGCTCCCGCGTCGAGCGCATTTTCCACGAGTTCCTTCACCACCGCCGCGGGCCGCTCGATCACCTCCCCGGCCGCGATCTGATTCGCGACGCGGTCAGGAAGAAGTCGAACCTTGGCCATGAGGAGGAAGAATCGCGGAAACGCGGAATGAGAGAAGCGCGGAATCAGGCCGACAACACCACACGACGAATCTCGAGAGTCGGCTTTGCAAAATTGAGAATCAACCCCACCTGCAGTCGTGACGCCTTGAGGTATGACCGGACGATCGCGAGATGCACGTCGTCGATCGCCTTGCACGCCTTCAGCTCCAGCACGACGCGACCATCGACGACCACATCCAGGCGGTGATCGCCGATCGCAATTTGGTCATAGAAGACGATGAGTTGTTTCTGTTGCTCAACCTGCACGGCGGCTTTCCGCAGCTCGATGAGCAGCGCCTCCTCATACACCTTTTCCAAAAAGCCCGGGCCGAGCACGCGATGGACCTGAATCGCACAGCCGATGATCTTTTCGGAGAGTTCCGCTTCGATCAGATCCATGAATTCGACTCCGCGTCTCTGCCCTTCCGCGTTTTCGCGATTCGCTCCTCCTCTCACTCGAGGAGCTTTCGCCAGCGGGCGAATTGTTTCTTCGTTTGCGCCGGTCCCGGCATGCCGGTGCCGGCCCGCTTGGCCAGCGCGCGGCCCAGCTCGAAAACCACCCCCCAATCAGGACCAAAAGCCGGATTAATCTTCGCAACTTCTTCGGTCGGCAGCTGGTTGATTTCCACGCTGTTCTTTTCCGCCAGGCGCACCACTGCGCCCACGGCGTGATGCGCGTCGCGAAACGC
>JAEYQF010000375.1 GCA_023410155.1 Verrucomicrobiota bacterium
AGCCGCCGAGCGCTTCGTCGGTGAGCGCGATGTGATGCGGCGTGGCCTCGGCGGTGATGCGCGCGCCGCGTTGTTTGGCGCGACGGATCACGTCGACGGAGAACTTCGACGAGATGTGCTGCAGGTGGATGTGCGCCCCGGTGTATTCGGAGAGAATGACATTTCGGGCGACGATGAGATCCTCGGCGGCGTTGGGCCAGCCGCGGAGCCCGAGCCGGGTGGAAACCACGCCCTCGTTCATCACGGCGCCCTGCGTCATCGAGTGATCCTGGCAGTGATCCATCACGCAAAGGTCGAACATCTTGGCGTATTCGACTGCGCGGCGCATGAGATCGTTGCTTTGCACGCAATCGCCATCGTCGGTGATCGCAGCGACGCCGGCGCGTGCGAGCGAGCCGATGGGCGCGAGCGCCTGGCCTTTCATGCCGACGGTGATGCAGCCGGTCGGAAGCACTTTCACCACCGCGTCGCGGCGCACGGCGTCCTTGATATATTGGATCGTGCCGGCGTTGTCGGCGACGGGAGAGGTGTTGGGCATGCACACGACCGTCGTGAATCCGCCCGCGGCAGCGGCGCGCGAACCCGTGGCGATGGTTTCCTTGTGGGTTTGGGCGGGCTCGCGGAAATGCACGTGGATGTCGACGAGGCCGGGGCAGGCGACGAGCCCTCGGCCGTCGATTTTCTTGGCGCGCTTCTTGTCGGCGGCGGACAGCGAGTCCACGAGCACGCCGTCGCGCACGAACAGGTCGCCCACGGCATCCCGCTTGGCGGCGGGATCGATCACACGGGCATTTTGAATCCAGAGGGAGGGCATGGAGGCGGTGAGGGTTATTCGACCGGAGCGACGTTTTCCGGCTGGCCGCCGGCGCAGAGGTAGAGGGCGGCCATGCGCACGGCGATGCCGTTGGTCACCTGCTCGAGGATGACGCTGCGATCACCGTCGGCCAGTTCGCTGTCGATCTCGACGCCGCGGTTGATCGGGCCCGGGTGCATGATGATGGCCTTGGGGTTGAGCCAGGAAGCGCGGGTTTTGTTGAGGCCGAACATGCTCGTGTATTCGCCGAGCGACGGGAAGTGGCTCGCGCCCTGCCGTTCGTGTTGTATCCGCAACAGCATGACAACTTCCGCGTCGGCGAGGGCGGACTTGAGGTCGTGCGAGACTTGCACACCCATCTCGGTGAACGCCGGCGGAACCAGCGTGGACGGGCCGACGAGCGTGACGTCGGCGCCGAGCTTCGTGAGCGCATGGATGTTGGAGCGCGCGACGCGGCTGAAAAGGATGTCGCCCAGGATGACGACCTTTCGTCCCCGCAGGCTACCGAGGTGCTCCTTCATCGTGAACGTGTCCAGCAGGCCCTGGGTCGGGTGTTCGTGAGCGCCGTCCCCGGCATTGACGACCGGGATGTCGAGCACACGGCTGAGGTAGAGGGGCGAGCCCGAAGCGGCGTGGCGGAGCACGATCATGTCGGCGTTCAGCGCCTGGATGTTCTGTGCGGTGTCCCGCAGGGTCTCGCCCTTGGTGGTCGAGGAAGCCGCGGCGTCGAACGAGATCACCTCCGCGCTCAGGAGTTTCGCGGCCATCTCGAAGGAGATGCGCGTGCGCGTGCTCGGTTCGAGGAAGAGATTAACGATCGTCTTGCCGCGAAGCGCGGGCACGCGTTTCACGCGTCGGCCGAGCACGGCCTTGAACGCCGCGGCGGTGGCGTGGATCTGGTTGATCTCGTCGAGCGAGAGTTCCTCGATCGTGAGGAGATGGCGGCGCGACCAGGGCATCGGGAGAGGTGGGTTAGAGAGCGGTTTGGCGCGTGGCGGGGCGGACGAGCACGGTGTCGTTGGCGTGATTCTCGGGATCGAGTCTGACGACAACTTTCTCGGCAGCGTCGGCGTCGATGCGCAGTCCGCAATAGTCGGCGGCAAACGGGAGCCTTCGTCCGCCACGGTCGATCAGGATCGCGAGCTCCACTTTGGTCGGTCGGCCATGGTCGAAGATCTCGTCGAGCGCAGCCTTCACGGTGCGGCCCGAGAACAACACGTCATCCACGAGGATCACGGTCGCGCCGTGCACGTCCACCGGGATGTGGGTTGGCGCGAGTTCCTTCGGGATGGGGTTGCGACCGATGTCGTCGCGGTGAAACGAGATGTCGACCGTGCCGACCACCAGTTCGCGCTTGGTCCGCTGCGTGGCGATCAACGCGCCGACGCGCCGGGCGAGTTCGATGCCGCCATTTGCAATCCCGAGAAGGAGCAGACGGGAGCCGGAGGGGTGGCGCTCCATGATGGCGGCGGCGAGCTGCTCGATCGCAGCGTGAATCTCGTCGGGGCCGAAGGATTTGGAGGGAGCCACGAACGGCTTTTTGCCGCTGCGGTTAAAGACGGTAAAGCGAAATGTCGGCGCGCGACTCGAGCTTGGGTTTGGCAGGAGTCGCGCCCCGGTGCGGATCGGGTCGCGTCAGGAAGCGGACAGAGTCAGCCCTCCGTTCGGCCCGCGTCGGGCCTGAATCCGCACCGACTCGTGCAAGTGTTGGCACCGGGTCAGGTGCCGAGTTTCGTGTAATCGAGCACCGTGTGGCTGATCTCACCCGCTTGGAGCGCGGCACGATCGGTCGGAAGATCTGCCGGCGAGGTATCTTCGCCGAGACTGAACACGAAGCGATGCGTGCCGTCGTCGGCGGCGGGGCCGAAGAGTCCAGGCACGATGACGCGCGCGGGCACAGTGCGGCGCACCGGCGTGTCGGCGCGGCACGGGAGCGGCAGGTTGACGTTGTGCACGAGGAATTGTCGCGGCGGCGTGTCGCGCAGCAGCTCGGGCGTGAGGGCGGCGGCCCGGCTCGCGGAGTCGCGCAGGAAAGCGTGCAGCTCGGGGTCCGGCTGATTGTGCGCAGCCTTGAGTCGGTCGAAGCGCTCCGCGCTCAGATCCTGGGAAAAGGCGATCGCCGGCAGGCCGTGCAACGCGCCTTCCCATGCGCCTGAGATGGTGCCGCTCGCGAGGATGAACGCGAGCGACGCATTAAGGCCCATGTTGATGCCACTGATCACGGCCTCGGGTTTGAAGGTGCGCGGCAGCAGGTGGGCGAGGCCGATGTTGACGCAGTCGCTCGGAGTGCCGTCGACGATCCAAGTGGGGCAACCGAGTCCACGGTCGGCGGAGCCGGCGTGGACCGAGCGATGGCGCGACTTGGCGGCGCCGATCCAACTCTGTTCGGTGGCGGGAGCGACGATGGCCAGCTCGTGACCGGCGCGGCAGAGAGCGTGCACCAGTTCGTGCAGGAAGATGCTGTCGATGCCGTCGTCGTTGGTGAGAAGCAATCGCATGGCGAAGCAGGCGAGCGAAGCCCTTGCGGCGCCGCGCGCCGAGCAAAATGTGAGCGCGATTTTCGCAATAATTCCGCGCGATGCGCGGTCCGTTTGCAGCAGCGACGCGTCTCTCCGGGCACATGGAATTTTGTGTGTTTCGACCGTCTCGTTCGGTCTGCTTTCTGGTTCTGCTGAGTGTTGGTTTTTTCGGTCTCGCTGCCTTGCGCGGAGATGAAGCCGAACGTCGCGTCTACACGACGCAGCGGATCGTGGGCGAATCGCCGACGATCGACGGTAAACTCGACGATGCCGCGTGGCAGCAGGGGGAGTGGGCGAGCGACTTCGTGCAGCGCGAGCCGTTCCAAGGCACGGCGCCGACCGAGCCCACGCAGCTCAAGATCCTCTACGATGAGCGCAATCTCTACGTCGCGATGCGGGCGGAGGATGCGGAGCTTGCGCCGGGGCTCCTGGGCCAGCGCGATGAATTCCTGGGCGACCTGATGGGGATCGCTCTAGACAGCTACCTGAATCGTCGGACGGCGTTCGAGTTCGATGTGAGTTCGGGCGGAAACAAGATCGACCTGATCCTGCGAAACGATGGCACCACCGATCCGAGTTGGAACGCCGTGTGGGACGCACAGGTTGGACGCGATCAACACGGCTGGGTGGCGGAGTTTCGCATCCCGCTGAGCCAGCTCCGCTACTCGGGCGCGAAGGATCAAGTGTGGGGTCTGCACAGCTGGCGGTGGCTGCGGCGCAAGCAGGAGGAAAGCAACTGGCACCTCATCCCGATGGACAACCCCGGCGTGGTGCGATCGTTTGGCGAATTGCGAGGCATCGCCGACCTGCCGCCTTCGCGGCGCATCGAGCTGCTGCCGTATTTGGTTGGTCGATACGAGTCGCTGCGCGCGGAGCCGGGCAACCCTTACCGCACGGGACCGGAATCGTCTCTCGATGCCGGGCTCGACGCGAAGATCGGCCTCACGTCGGACATCACGCTCGATCTGACGATCAATCCGGATTTCGGGCAGGTGGAGGCGGACCCGTCGGAGATCAACCTCGGGACGACGGAGACGTTCTTCAGCGAACAGCGACCGTTCTTCGTCGAGGGCAAGAACCTCTTCGACTACTGGCTCGAGGACGACGTGGCCTTCTACTCGCGCCGCCTTGGCCATGCCCCATCGCTCGTGCCGGTCGGGCCGGCTTACGTGCACGTGCCCACGACGACGCGCATCCTCAGTGCGGAGAAAATCACCGGCCGCACCGCGGGCGGGCTTTCGCTCGGGCTCCTGCACGGTCTCACCGAAAAGACAGAGGCGAAGATGGCGGATATCGACGGCCTGGAGTGGACGAGCATCGCGGAGCCGTTGACGAACTACGCCGTCGCACGCGTGCAGCAGGATTTCGCGGGAGGCGATACCATGGTCGGAGGATTCTTCAGTGGCGTGCAGCGCGAGGGCAGCGACGAGGAATTGTCGATCCTGCCCCGGCAATCGCTCGTCGGCGGTGCCGATCTCACGCACTACTGGGACGCTCGCACCTACTATCTCGAGCTTCGGACCCTCGGCACCCGCGTGAGCGGATCGCCGCGGGCGATCGGATCACTCTCGACGACCTGGGTGCACAACTACCAGCGTGCGGACGCCGACCACGTGGACGTCGACGAAGAGGCCACCGCGCTCTCCGGTCACGCCGGGCGCCTGCGAGTCGGCAAGGGCAGCAACGGTGTCTGGCGTTATTACGGAGGCTTGAGCTGGCGCTCGCCGGGAGTGGATTTCAACGACGCGGGGTATCTCGCCAATGCCGACTGGATCGAGCAATCGACGCAACTTCAGTTCTACAGCCCGGAGCCGGGCGCGTTCTTCCGTCGGCGGGATTTCCGCCTGCGCCAAAGTTCGCAGCAGAGTTTCGGCGGGGAGACCCTGCAGCATGCGCTCGCGCTGCAGGCCGATGTCGCAGGCCTGAGCAATTGGGTGAGTTGGAGTGAAGTGGGAGTGCGGGCCGCCCGCCTCGACACCCGGATGTTGCGCGGTGGGCCGGCGTTGCGCCGGCC
>JAEYQF010000235.1 GCA_023410155.1 Verrucomicrobiota bacterium
ACGGCCGCGGCGGCTCGCGCTCGCGCAGGATGCGCCGCAGGTCCTCGAGCTTGGCCGCCTGTTGTTCCTGGCCCGAAAAAGGGGTCCGCCCCACCAGCAATTCACAGAGCAGCACGCCGAGACTGTAGATGTCACTGCGCGTATCGATATCCACGCCACCGAGCTCCGCCTGCTCCGGGCTCATATAGCCCGGCGTGCCGATCATCTGCGCATACGCGGAAAAAAGCTGCTGCTCGGTCAGACGCGCCTCGGTCGCCTTCGCGATGCCGAAGTCGATCACCTTCGGCACCGGTCGCCCATCGTGCACCGCCACCATGATATTGGAGGGTTTGATGTCGCGGTGGATGATACCCTTCTGGTGCGCGTGCTGGATCGCGTGGCAGATCTGAATGAAAAGCTCCAGGCGCTCCCGTAAATCCAGCCGGTTCTGGTCACAGTATTTCGTGATCTGCACCCCCCGCACCAACTCCATGATGAAGTAGGGCGACCCGCGCTCCGTCTCGCCTGCGTCGAATACGCGGGCGATGTTCGGGTGATCCATCATCGCGAGCGCCTGCCGCTCCGCCTCGAATCGTCCGATCACGCTCTTCGTCTCCATGCCGAGCTTGATGATCTTCAGCGCCACACGGCGCCGCAGCGGCTCTTCCTGCTCGGCAAGATAAACCACGCCGCAGCCGCCCTCGCCTATCTTTTCCAGCAGCACATAGTGCCCGATCTTCGTTCCGAGCGGCTCGTCCACGGGATAGTAAAAACCGCGGCCCCCCGTAGGTGGCGTCAACGTCGGCGCACCGGGCGGACGAGATCTCACCGCGGTTCGCACGACGGACTGCCCTTCACTGAAGAACCGCTCCGCCTCCGCCGAGGCTTCGAGCAGTTTCTCGATCCGGCGTCGCAGCTGCTCGTCGCCGTCGCACGCGCGCTCGAGAAACGAGCGCCGCTCGACCTCGTTGGGGAGACGGCGAGCCGTATCGAAAAGCTCCTCCTCGCGTTGCGTGGATGTGTTCAACGGATCGCCTTCTTCCTTCGCCGACCGCTCCCTGTCACCGCTGCGAGCGGATGCCCTCGAAAAGCCATGCCTTCGCGTAAGCCCAGTGCCGCTCCACCGTGCGCTCGGCGATGCCGAGGCTGGCGGCCACCTCCTTGTTCGAGAACCCGCCGTAGAATTTGAGCAACACGATCTCCGCGCGCGCGGGATCTTCCTGGCGGAGCCGCTCCACCGCCTCGTCGATCAACAGGATCTTTTCCTCAGGCGTGGCCTGCGCCAACTCGATCTCGTCGATGTCGAGCCGCACCTGGCCGCCGCCGCGCTTCAGCCGCACCTTCCGTCGTGCGCTCTCGATCAGGATCCGGCGCATCGCTTCCGCGGCCGCGCCGAAGAAGTGCGCGCGGTTTTCCCAGCGCTGCCGTTTTCCGCCCACGATGCGTAGCCACGCTTCATGCACCAGCGCCGTCGGCTGCAACCTCTGCCCCGCCGGCTCCGCTGCCATCTGCATCCCGGCCTGACGGCGCAAATCCTGATAGATCAACGGCAGGATCTCCTCCGAGGCCCCGCCGTCGCCGACGGATTGCAGCGCGAGCGTGAGTTCAGTCATGGGGTGACCTGCAGCGCAGAACAGACGGGTTGGGGTGGAGGGGTTCGAGACTCTGCGCGTCGGCCGGGTGAACCGCGGCGCATGAGAACGGGGTGCTACTAGCGTTAAATCCGGGCCAGCTTGTCGACACTAGACCGTAATATGAACGCGACCCAACTGCTTTCGTTCCCGCGCATCTTCGTCGGCGGCGGAGATGGCCGAGCTCGCGCAGGTCCATTATCTCGTCAATCGCTCAGCTCAAACGGCACCCGCTCGAATCGCCGGCCACGCACCTCCAGCGAGACCACTCCTGCGAAACCACCCGGCTCGCGCAGCCACTCCGCCTCGCCCTCGAACTGAGCCGTGTCTCCCAGCGTTTCCCCGGTTAGGTCATTTGCCACCGCTCGCAGTGGCAACCTCTGCTCCACTCCACCGTGGTGACCCACCAACTCGATCTCCGCGATCGACAGGCGCACATAGTTCTCCACGTGGCCATCGAGCACCCAGGCCGTCAACCGCCCTGCCTCCCGATCGCGCAGCAACTCCAGGTGATACGTCTCTTCACCGAGTTCCACCAGTTTACCGCCATGTCGCGGCGCGTGAACATGCCCGTGATCACGCGGGTGGCCGTGGGACGCGGGCCTCTCACCACACGCACTCAACAGGCCGAGCAACACCACCGCAGCGACGACAGATCTCATGCGAGAACTCATGCGCGACTCCACTGCCGCAAACTCCCGGCAGAAGCCACGCCTTTCCGCAACCCACCCGCATTCACGCTGTGTGAGGGCACGACACGGTCCGCGCCTTGTCCCAACTCCCTCCGCACCCCGGACAACTTTTCCACTGTTAGACCGTCACACCGTTCGGAAATCCCCTCCCGGCGTTCTTCTTTCAGCGTTCCCCGTTTAGTCTCTTTCTCCCCCGGCTTCCGATGAGCACTCGCGCCCCCCTGGTCACCCACATGTTCACCGCCGATCCGTCGGCCCACGTTTTCGAAGGGCGCGTCTTCATCTACCCGTCGCATGACCTCGACAAGGACATGCCGGAAAACGACAACGGCGATCAATACGCGATGGAAGACTACCACGTCTTCTCGCAGCCGGATCCGCTCGGTCCGGTGACCGATCACGGCCAAGTGCTCCACTTGCGCGATGTGCCGTGGGCCTCGCAACAACTCTGGGCTCCCGACGCCGCGTATCGGAACGGTCAATACTACCTCTACTTCCCTGCGCGCGACAAACAGGGCGTCTTCCGCATCGGCGTCGCCACGTCGTCCCGCCCCGAAGGCCCGTTCCGCGCCGAACCGCAGCCTATCGCCGGCAGCTTCAGCATCGATCCCTGCGCGTTCCGCAATCGCGACGGCGAATTCTATCTCTATTTCGGCGGCGTGTGGGGCGGACAGTTGCAGTGCTGGCAAACCGGCGAGTTCCGCGCCGACGGCAAGATGCCTGCCGACGACCAGCCCGCGATTCTGCCCAAGGTCGCCAAGCTCTCCGCCGACATGCTCAGCTTTGCGACGCCTCCGCAGGACATCGTCATCGTCGACGAACAAGGGCGCAAACTGAAGGCCGGCGATATCACCCGCCGCTACTTCGAAGGCCCCTGGATGCACGAGCACGCGGGCACCTACTACTTGTCTTACTCGACCGGCGACGCGCACACGCTTGTCTACGCCACGGGGGACAACCCCCTCGGGCCCTTCACGTTTCGCGGCACCATCCTCACTCCCGTCATCGGCTGGACCACGCACCACTCCATCGTCGAGCAGAATGGTCGCTGGTGGCTCTACTATCACGACGCCTCCCTCTCGAAGGGCATCAGCTACAAGCGCTCCGTGAAAGTGCAGGAACTCTTCTACGAAGCCGACGGTTCGATCCGTCCGATGACGCCCTGACGCGTCCCTGCCTCGGTCTCCCTTCGATCCGCACTGCGTCCCGACGCGGTGCGGATATTTTTGCGGTCAATCGCGCAACGCGTCCCGACTCGACACGAACTCAGGCCCGAGTCGACGCAGACTCTGGCGCGACCCGCGCCCGACTGCGACGCCGCCATGCCATCCCGATCAACAGCACGGCCGCGCACGCTCCATAAGTCGCCGGCTCCGGAATCGGCGCCATCGGCGGCGGATTCTCACCGGGAGGGAAGTCGGGCGGATTGAGGCCGCGGTCCAGTTGCCACATTTCAAATCGACCGTTGGGCGAAATCCCCAGGCCCGTGAAAAAACGTCCGTCGTCGGAGAGATCAGTGATCGTGAGCCGGCTCCAGCCCGCGACTTGGTCGCCGATGCCATAGACGTTGACCAGCACATCCCGGAAGTCGCGAATGCCCGCCTCCGGCGACCAGAGGAATGCGTAGGCGCGGTCGAACTGATCGTAAGCGTAGCCCGCGACGAGCGACCCGTCGGCGACGACATGAGTGGCAGCGCTGCCGTTTGGCCGCTGGAGGAGATTGCCGAGGCCGATCATCCCGCCGGACTCGCTCCAGAGATACCCTTGGCGCTCCCCGCCGAGATAAGCTTCTCCGACGATGAAGCTGCCATCCGCAGAAACTCCGTAGGCCCAGCCTGGGCCGATCGCCTGCATGCCGCCGGTTTCGGTCCAGCGAAACGATGCTCCCCCGAGCGGCACGTCGCCATTGCCCACGATCGTGGAGCCGTCGGTCGAAATCGCCCTGGCCTCACTCTGAGTGCCACCGGGCAAATAGCCGAGTCCTTGCATGCCGGTCGCCTCGCTCCAGCGAAACGCTTCCTGCACATGGGGTTGACCGGGGCGCACGGTTTCCGCTTCGCCCACCACGATCGAGCCGTCGCCGGAGATGTCTCGCGCATTTGTCGAGATCTTGCCGGGCACCAGCCCCAGATACTGTTTGCCCGTCTCCTCCGTCCAGCGAAACGCCTCATAATAGGTGTTGAGCGCGCCCACTCCGAACCGCGACGTGCCGGCGAGCACCGTGCCATCGGTGGAAGCGACGATCGCATCTGCGACGGCAAAACCAGGGGCGACAGAAAACGTCATCTGCGCCTGGGTGGGAGCAGAGGCCATCAGGC
>JAEYQF010000180.1 GCA_023410155.1 Verrucomicrobiota bacterium
TGGTGGGCCCGTTCACGCCGAGACTCGCGCTGGTCACCAACTTGGATCGCATTCAGACGCTCGCGCAGATCGGACTCGTGTTCCTGATGTTCTCGATCGGGCTGCGATTGAGCCTGCGCCGGTTGCGACGACTCGGAGTGCCGATGCTGCTGGCGGTCTTCGGCAGCGCGGTCGGGGTCTACTATCTTACGCGTGTGCTTGGCGCGGCGATGGCATGGAACAGCAACACGAGTCTTTTCCTCGCGGGCATGCTGATGATCTCGTCGTCGGCAATCGTCGGAAAGGTGCTTCAGGAAACAGGCACGACCCACGATGCCTCGGGCCAACTCGCGATGGGCGTCACGCTGCTCGAGGGCATCGTGGCAGTCGTGATGGTGACGGCGCTGAATTCGTTCGTGCAGTTCGGCGGGGTGGGCGCGGGAGGTGCGAGCCTCGCGAGCGAACTGGGCATGCTGGGCGCGTTTGTGGTGATCGCGGGCGTGGTGGGGTTGCTGCTCGTGCCGTGGCTGTTGAAACGGATGACGATCTCGGCGGACGAGGAGCTGCAAACGCTCGCGATCGGGGCGCTATTATTTGGCCTCGCGTGGATCGCGCAGCGCGCGGGATTCTCGCTCGTGGTGGGCGCGTTTCTGCTCGGCACGATCGTCGCGGAGACGGCCCATCGCAATCAGGTCGAGCGGACCTTCGAGGGGATGCGCGACATCTTCAGCGCCGTGTTCTTCGTGGCGATTGGGATGCAGTTCAATCCGGCGCAGTTGCTCGAAGGGGCGGGGCTGATCGTTGCGGTGGCGGTGTTCACCTTGCTCGCGCGTCCGGCTGCATGCAGTGCGGCGTTGATGATGATCGGCACGCAGCCCAAAGACGCGCTGCGCACGGGCTTGATGGTGACGCCGATTGGCGAATTCTCCTTCATCATCGCGCAACTGGGCGTCGCGGCGGCGGTGTTGCCGGCGGAATATTTCCCGCTCGTCGTGGGTGTGTCGCTGATCACGACGCTGGTCGCGCCGCTGTTGACGAGGAACTCTGAAGTCATCGCGGGTGCGCTGCTCGCGCGGCAACCGGCTTGGTTTTCTGCCTGGGTGCGTCACTACCGCGAGTGGCTCGATCGGATGGGCGCGCGTCGTCGCCGCAATCGCCTCTGGCAGCTGAGCCGAAAGCGTTTCGTGCAGATCGGCGTCGAGATAATCCTCGTCAGCGGCGTGCTCGTATTCTCAGGCCAGATGCTGGAAGCGGTGGAGGGCTGGTTGGGCCGCGATTGGCTGTTTCCGCACGGGCCGCAGATCTTGTTCTGGTGCGGACTCGGCCTGCTGTTGATCGCGCCGCTGGTCGCGATCTGGCGAAATGTCTCGGCGCTTTCGCTGCTCTATTCGCAGGTAGCCACCTCTGGCATGGGCCGTCGGGCGCAGCTCGCATCGGCCTTGGAGAGTCTGTTGAAGGCGCTCGCTGGCGGAGCGATGTATCTGTGGCTGGCGGCGATGTTGCCGACGGACGGGGTTGCACGCTGGCTGTTGCTCGCGAGTGCGGTGGTCGCGGTGGCGGCGATTCTGTTGATGCGTCATCGTCTGATCTACTGGCACAGCAATCTCGAAGCGGAGCTGCAGAGTGTGATCGCCTCGCCGGCCGGCGCGAAAATGATCGCGGCCTCAGCGACATGGCTGCAGCCGCACGAGGAGTGGGATCTCAACATGATCGAGTGTGTGCTCCCGGACCTCGCCGATGCGCAGGGAAAGAGAATTGCCGAGCTCGATCTGCGGGCGCGCAGCGGTGCTTCCATTGTCGGCATCGAGCGCCAGGGATTCATGATTCCGTTGCCCGGGCCGAACGCTGTGCTGTATCCGCGCGATCGCGTGCTCTTGATGGGCGCCCCCGATCAAGTGCAGGCCGGCAAGGCGATTCTGACGGCGGTGTCCGGCGCCCCAGTTTCCGAGTCGCTGTTCGAGGAGGTGCAGATGGAAGCGCTGCGCGTGCCCGAATGGAGTCGTGCCGCGGGTCAGACGCTCGATGCCCTGGCGCCGGCGCGAGTCTTCGGCGTGCAAATCGCCGGACTCAAACGCGACGGCCAACGGATGCTCAACCCAGCCGCGGAAGAGGGAATCCGAGCGGGCGACGAGTTGCTCGCCCTCGGCGCTCCGGAGCAGATCCGCGAGTTTAAGATTTGGCTGAACACCCGCCCGGAGGACGACGATCCTGCGGACGTCTAGCCGGGCACAAGAAAACGCGCTCCAAACCGGAGCGCGTCGAGAGTGGGAACGCGAGAGGCTTAGTTGGAGCCCGGCGTGGTGGTGGTTTCCGGCTTTTTCTCCGCCGAAGTGGCGGCCGCAGCGGCAGCCTTTTCCTCTTCGTCACGAGAGGCCTTTTTGAATTCCTTGATCGACTGGCCCAAGCCGCGCGCGAGCGACGGAAGTTTCGCACCTCCGAAGAGCAGGAGAACGATCAGCAGAATGACGACGAGTTCCATTCCTCCAATGCCGAACGCCGCAAGAAAGACAGGCAGGGTATCCATGCCCGCAACCTAGGCCCGAGTTTTTCGCTGTAAAGCGGGAAAGGGCGATTCCGCGGCGGGTGCGGCGCCCGCAAAAAGGAACGCCGCCTTTTCAGGCGGCGTCGACGACGGAGACTCAGTGCTTGCCCGGGAGCGGCGGCATGCCGGGGAAACCGGGCGGGAGTTGGCCCGGAAGAGGACGTCCGGGAAGACCGCTGGTAGCCGCGACTTTCATGAGATTCTGCGCATTATCGATCTGCTCGGCGTCGAAGAAGCCGTGCAGCTGACGAATGCGCGTCGGGTGGCGCATCTTTCGGAGTGCCTTCGCTTCGATCTGACGGATGCGCTCCCGCGTGACTTTGAATTGTTTACCAACCTCCTCAAGCGTGCGGCTGTAGCCATCAATCAGCCCGAAGCGCAACGAGAGCACGCGACGTTCGCGCTCGGTGAGCGAGTCGAGCACGTCGATGATCTTTTCGCGCAGCAGCGAGAACGCGGTCATGTCGTAGGGGTTCTCGGCGGATTTGTCCTCGATGAAATCGCCGAAGCTCGTGTCGTCGCCGTCGCCGACAGGCGACTGCAGGGAGATGGGCTGCTGCGCCATCTTCATAATCTGCTGCACGCGCTCGACGGGAAGATTCATCTCGTCCGCAACTTCCTCGGGCGTCGGTTCGTGGCCGAACTCCTGCAACAGCTGTTTCTGCACCTGCATGACCTTGTTCAAGGTCTCGATCATGTGGACCGGGATGCGGATGGTGCGGGCCTGGTCCGCAATCGAGCGGGTGATGGCCTGGCGAATCCACCAGGTGGCGTAAGTGGAGAACTTGTAGCCGCGGCGGTATTCGAATTTTTCGACGGCCTTCATCAGGCCCATGTTGCCTTCCTGGATGAGGTCGAGGAAGGAGAGTCCGCGGTTCGTGTATTTCTTGGCGATCGAGATCACGAGGCGGAGGTTAGCCTCGACCATCTCGGTCTTCGCCTTGTGGGCCTCGCGAACGTGCACGCGGGTCTGCGCCACCACCTCGAGCAGTTCCGAGGGCGAGATGCGCTGGGCCGCCTCGATCTGCTTGAGGCGCGCATGGACAAGCTTGGCGTCGATCGCGGCGTGTTTGTTGGTGTTAGGGTTTTTAGCCCGCTCGAGTTGCGCCTGGAGCGCCTCGATCTCCTCCA
>JAEYQF010000182.1 GCA_023410155.1 Verrucomicrobiota bacterium
TCCACGGAGGAGTCGGCGGCGGCCGGGAGCATGTCCCAATAGTGGAGAAACGCGTTCTTGGTGTAACCGATGTCGACGAAGGCGGCCTTCAGGCCGGGGTCGAGGTTCTTGATGCGGCCCTTGTAGATGCCGCCGACCATGCGGTTGTCGGACTCGCGCTCGATCTCGAACTTCTCGAGGCGTCCGTCGACGAGGAGGGCGACGCGCTTCTCGAGCGGCTCGGAGTTGATGATGAGCTCGCGGTAGGAGCTCTTCTCTTTCTGGAACACCGAGAGGATCTTTTGCAGGAACGGGCGTTGTTTGGCGCGTTCGGCGGCGCCGGCTTTCAGTTCTGCGGCGGTGAGAGGCGTGGACTCGGCGGCGCTGGGGGGATTGACGAGTTCCTCGTCATACTTTTGCGCGACATCCTGCGGGAGGCCGGGGTTGGGTTGCGATGGATCGCTCATTGTGCGTGTCGTGTGGGTTGAACACGGCAGCCCCGGGTGCGGCAGATGCGGCGCAGGAGATTCCGGCAGAGCGGTCGTTAGCGCGAAGAAGCGATCTCATGTGAAATCCTTCCTGAAGCGATAGACGCTCTGGACCAGTCCTTGCAGCAAACAGCAACTAAGCACGAAGGAGCCACCGTAGCTGATGAATGGAAGTGGTATGCCCGTGATGGGCACCAGCCCGATGGTCATGGCGATGTTTACAAACACGTGCACCATGAACAGCACCGTGACGCCGAGGGCGAGCAAGGTGCCGAACCGATCCCGAGCGAGACCGGCGATGCGAATGCCGTTGAACAACACTATCCCAAAAAGGCCGAGAACCGTGATACTTCCTAAGAAACCTTTCTCCTCGGCGATGACCGAGAAAATGAAATCGTTGTGCGCCACCGAGCGCGGCAGGTAGCCGAGGCGGGCCTGCGTGCCCTCGGTCCAGCCCTTGCCGGTGAGGCCGCCGCTGCCGACGGAGATGAGCGACTGGCGTTGGTTCCAGCCGATGCCCATGGGATCGATCTTGTCGGGCGAAACGAAAGAGATGATGCGATTGCGCTGGTAATCGTGGAGCGGCACCCACGTGTGCGGCTCGTATTTGCCGCGATCGTTCACGTAGGAGTAGTTGTTGCTCTCCATGAACTCCATGTAGCGCCACGTGTCCCAGGAAACGGTGCCGACAATCAGCAGAAATGCCCCGAGTGCGCCCGCGAAGAAACGCGCGGACAGCTTCGAAACATAAAGCATGGAGAAGACCATCGGGGGCAACACGATCGCGGACTTCAGATCGGGTTGGAGCAAGATAAGGAACATGGGCACACCCACCGCAAGGGCCAATTTCCCCAAGACGCCGAGCGATTGGCGCACCGTGCCGATCTCGTTGCGAATCAGGATCCCCGCGGTGATGAGCAGCACCGCGATCTTCGCGGTTTCGGAGGGTTGGTAAGAGAAGAAGCCGAGGTTGATCCAACGCTGCGAACCATACACTTCGCTGCCGATTCCGGGCACCAGCACGAGCACGAGCGGCACCAGGCAGATGAGATAGAACCAGTGCGCCACACTGAGCCAGAACCGGTAATCGATCAGCGAGACAGCGAGATAGATCACCGCGCCGCCCGACAACCACACCAACTGCGTGATCCAGTTGTGGCCGTGCACCGGCAGCTGCGCGCTGTAGATGAAGACGACGCCAAACAAGCTCAGCCCCACCAATGCGAGCGGCGTCCACAGGTCCCAACGACTCCGCGTCTGGGTCTTGAAGACGGCGAGATAGTCGGTGAGCGAGGCGAGTTTCACGGAGCGCCAACGCTAGAACAGGAGACACGGGGATTGGCAATGGCGCGGGGCGTCTTTCTCGCGAGGAAACAGCCTGCCAGGCCAAAGCGACTGCCGGGGTGCCGCCCGGCCTTTCCGGGCGCTGGGCCCACCCGGCACCTTAGAACGTCCTCCGTCGCGAGGAGGCCGCTACCGGGGTTTCCCCGGAAGCGCCGACGTGCCGCAACGAAGACTTGTGCTTTGAAACTCCATTTCTAGCGTTCCCGTCCCTTGACGTCAGTGAGCGCAGCCGACTTCGCGTTTCTGATCGCCGAGAGCGACCGCTTGGACTGGCCGCTCCCGGCGGGCTTGGTCATAGGGTTGGCACTCGGGTTCATCATCGTTTGGGCCCTCACGCGGCACGCCCGCCGGGTCGCACACGAGCAGGCCGCGGAGCTGATCGAGGTCGCCCGCCGCGAGGCCGTCGTCGCCGGTGAGGAGATCAAGCAGAAGGCCGAAGCGGAGCTCGCCGAGCGTCGGGCCGAGCTCAATCGCGAGTTTGACCGCCGAGAGATCGAGAGCGAAGTCCGGCTCCGCGAGATCCGCGCGCACGAGGAATCGCTGGCGCTCCTCGATTACCAACTTGAGCAACGCCAGGAACGCCTCAACCGCGAGAACGGCGCGATCCGTCAGGCGCGCGATGCGATCCGCGCGCTGTCGAAGAGCGTGCGCCAGCGTCTCGAAGGCGTCTCCCAGATGGACGCCGAGGAGATCCGCCGCGCCCTCCGCGAAGAAGTCTTGCTGGAGTGCCAGGATGAACTGCGCGCGCTGCGCCGCGCCACCTTGGAGAAATCCGAGCAGGAACTCCACACCGAGGGCCGCCGCATCCTGATCGCGGCGATGCAGCGACTCGCGAGCAAGCCCCACAACGATCTCACCTCGACCATCGTCACGCTGCCCAACGAGGAGATGAAAGGCCGCATCATCGGCCGCGAAGGTCGCAACATCAAAGCGTTCGAGGCGGCCACGGGCGTGACCGTGCTGATCGACGAGTCGCCGCAGACCGTCCTCATCTCGTCCTTCGATCCGGTGCGTCGCGAGGTCGCCCGCGTCGCCCTCGACGCGCTCATCAAGGACGGGCGGATTCACCCCGCCACGATCGAGGAGTTCGTGAAGCGCGCGCAGGACGAGATCAATCTCTCCACGATGCAGGCCGGCGACGACGCCGTGACGCGCCTGAACATCAACGGCCTCCACCCCGAGATCATCGGGCTGCTCGGCAAACTGAAGTTCCGCTTCTCCTACAATCAGAACGTTCTCGATCACTCGGTGGAGACAGGCTTCCTCGCCTCCATGATCGCGAGCGAACTCGGCCTCGATCCCAACATCGCCAAGCGCGCCGGCCTGCTGCACGACCTCGGCAAGGCTGTCAGCGGCGAACTCGAGGGCAGCCACGCGCACATCGGCTCCGAGTTCATCAAGCGCTACGGCGAGACCCCGATCGTCGTCAATGCCGTCGCCGCGCACCACGAGGAGGTGAAGCCGGAGACGATCTACGCCGGCATTGTCATCCTCGCGGACACGAGCTCCGCCACCCGCCCCGGCGCGCGCGCCGAGTCGATGGAGGGCTACATCCAACGTCTTGGACGGCTCGAAAAACTCGCACTGTCCCTCGAAGGCGTGCAACAGGCCTTCGCCATCCAGGCCGGCCGCGAGATTCGCGTCGTCGTGTCGCCGCAAACCGTCACCGACGAACGCGCCCGTGAAATTGCCAAGCAGCTCCGCAAACGCATCGAGGCCGAGCTGCAATACCCGAGCACGATCAAGATCACGGTGATCCGCGAAAGCCGCTTCAACGAGACGGCGACGTGAGTTGGCGGATTGTGAGCAGCGGGTTGTGAATAGCGAGCGTCCCGACCGTTTGGCTCGATCGTAATTCGACTCGCTACCCTCTACCCGCTACTCACTACTACTGCTCCCTTTCCCATGTCCGATTCGAAGATCCTCGAAACTTTTCCCAATCCCGCGCCGCATCGCGATTTTGTCATTGAGCACACGCATCACGAGTTCACGTCGGTGTGCCCCATGACTGGCCATCCCGATTTCGGCCACATCACGGTTCGCTACGTTGCCGACAAGACCTGCGTCGAGCTCAAGAGCCTGAAGCTCTACTTCCACGCATTTCGCAACGCCGGCATCTTCTTCGAGGCCGCGACCAACAAGATCTGCGACGACCTCGGCGACGCACTGAAGCCCCGCAGCCTCACGATCATCTCCGACTGGAAAGCCCGCGGCGGCTTCACCTCGCGCATCACCTGTGAGTGGAGTGCGAAGAAGAAAAAGCGCTGAGTCCGCTTCACCTTTTTCTGATCAGTTAGGTCGAGCCCGGCCTCCCCGCCGGGCTTTTTCGTGCCTGCACGGTCGTTTTTCGCTCCCGGTTTTCAACAGGAGGAAACGGCGATAACCGAGCAAGGATGACGCCGAGCGTCCGTCCTCCGTTCTCTCCGTTACCTCCTGCTCGATGCTTCACGAAACGTGAGGCGGGGCCTCCCGACCCAACCGCGGTCACCGCCCGTTCAACTCCGCCACCACTGCTGCGTGCAATTCGGGCGTCGCGCAGGCAATCGTCGATTCGGCCGGATAGGGCGCGCCGTTTTTCCAATCCGTGATCACGCCGCCTGCGCCGCGAATCACCGGCACCAGCGCTGCGATGTCCCACGGGTTCATGATCGGGTCGAGCGCCACGTCAGCACGACCGCTCGCCACGAGCAGATACCCGTAACAATCGCCCCAGGTGCGATAGAGCTTCGCGCGGCTCACCAATCGGTCGCATGCGGCACCGTCTTGGTATTTCGCGAGATTCAGCGTGTCGCTCGTCAGCACGGTCGCGTCCTCGATTCGCTTCGTCGCGCGGCACCGCACCACCCGGCCGTTCAAGGTCGTCGTTGCGCCATCGCCGATCATCAACTCGCGCAATATCGGTTGGTGAATCGCGCCGAGCACCGGCTGCCCATCTTTGAGCAACGCGATCAGTGTCCCAAACAGCGGCACGCCTGTGATGAAACTCTTCGTGCCGTCGATCGGATCGAGCACCCAGACGAATTCGGCCCCGGCCCTTTCATTGCCGAACTCTTCGCCGATCACGCCGTGCGAAGGGAATTTTTTCGCGATCATCTGCCGCAATAACTTCTCCGCGCCGCGATCGGCCTCGGTCACCGGCGATGCGTCGGACTTCGTCGCCACCGCGATTGCCGGATCGGCAAACAGCGGCCGGATGAAGTCGCCGCTCTTTTCAGCGAGCTCGATCAGGAACGAACGGAAAGGCGAGAGATCCACGCCCTCCAGCTTGGCCGACGCGAAGCGCGGAAGACACGGAAAAAAGTTTCCGATTTGCCGGCATCCTGGTTTGCGTGGGCGCCGTGGCGAACACCTGGACCGAGCAAGCGATCTTCTTCGTGGACTTCGAAGGCAACCGCACCTCCGGCATCCTCGAGTTCGGGGTGGTCGAGATCCTCGGCGGAGAAATCCGCGCCACGCAGACGCGGCTGTGCCGTCCGCTCGGGCGCGTGCGACCCGAAGACGAAGCCGTGCACGGCCTCCGCGAAACCGCACTGCGCGGGTGCCGGCCGTTTTCCGACGAGTGGGAAAATTTTGCGACGCTGCGCGAGCGCGGACCGCTGGCGGCGCACTACGCCGGAGTCGAAAACTCGCTGCTCAAGTCCGTGTGGCCGTATCCGCGCAACTCGCCGGACTTCGCGCGGCCAGACCAGCGCGCGACAGAATGGGGTCCTTGGATCGACTCGGCCCGCATCTACGCGCAACTCTATCCGCACCTGGGCACGGGTCGGCTCGAACAGGTGATCGACTCGTGCCAGCTTCAGTCCCGACTCGACGCGCTCGCCGCTGCACATTGTCCGTCCGATCGGCGTCACTACCACGCCGCTCTCTACGATGCCCTCGCCGGCGCACTCCTGCTGACCGCGCTTGCCGCAGAACCGCTGATCGCGCGGCTTTCCACGATGCAGTTGCTCGCCCTGAGCACGCTCGACCCCGACCGCCGCGAAGACCTGCAGCAAGGCCAGCTCTTCGAGTGAGGATGAGGTAAAGAACCGCGAATGGACGCGAATTCACGCGAATAAGAACGGCCTCGGAGCTGATCTTCTTAGCCGCTCTGAATCCGCGATTATTCGCGTCCATTCGCGTCTATTCGCGGTTCCATTCTGTGGGTCTGGAGCCCTCTCACCTCGTATCTCCGTGTCCTCTGTGTCAGAGCTCTGTGCCCTCTGTGGCAAAACTCACCGCCGCATCCGCCATCATTCGCGTCTTTTCGCGTTCATTCGCGGTTCCCAAACGGTGCGAGTTCGATCCGTTCACCCGCCTGCACCTGCGACTCCAAAATCTGGATACGCCGCACGCCGTCCGGTCCCCACACCTTTG
>JAEYQF010000229.1 GCA_023410155.1 Verrucomicrobiota bacterium
CCCCACACGTTGCCGCACTCGCTGTTGAACATGGGCTGGTCGCCCTGTTGGCGCCCTCCGATGAAGTTCCACGTCGAGCCCGGGAAGGTGCTGCGTGAAACGTGCTCCATGCCCTCGCGCCACGCGTAGCCGGGACGGTTATCGTGCCACGTGTTGAGGTCGGTCTCGGTGTGATCGTAATTGCAGGGCGAGTTGTCCTCCACGAGCCGAGTCGGATCGAGCTGCTTCGCGAGGCGATACATCGAGATCACCCACTCCTGCGTCTCGGGCAGATACTTCCGGTCTTCTCCTTCTCCGGTGAAGAGGCCCCACGTTTCATTGAAGACCACCCAGCTGAAGATCGACGGATGATTGAAGTCGCGCTCGATCATGCCGCGCAGCGCGAACTCGCTCTCCGCGCGCGCCTCAGGCGTGGGCTCGCCCCAGAAATTGGGCACGTCGGCCATGATCAACAGGCCGAGCCGGTCGGCCCAGTAGAGTTTGCGCGGGACCTCGATCTTGATGTGGACGCGGTTGCCGTTGAGCCCGATCTGCTTTGAACGCACGATCTCGTCGCGCATGAACTCGTCGCTGGGAAACGTGTAGTATCCGTCCGGATGATACGATTGATCGAGCGCCATCTGCAGATAAATGGGCCGGCCGTTGAGGGCCACATACGGGATGTCGGTGCCGGGCAGCTTCTCGACGCTGATCTTGCGCATGCCGAAATACGACGCCACGCGATCGGCCGCGCCGCCGGCAACATGCACCGCCACTTCGACCTCGTAGAGAAACGGATCCTCGAGCGACCACGGGCGAGCGTCCGCCATCGGCACCTCGAATGTCACTTCGTTCGCTCCCGTGGGAATCGCGTGGCTCACGTCGGTCACGCCGCCGTTCTTGAAGTGCAGCTCGAGTCTGGCGTCTGCGGGAGCCGCGTCGCTCAAACGTGCGCGCACGGACACCTTGCCCCCGTCGAGATCGGGGGTGAAGCGCAGCGAACGCACGTGCATGGCTGGGCGCGCCTCGAGATAGATCGTCTGCCAGATGCCTTTCGCCTGACCGTAGCCCTGTTTGCCCTCGAGTTTGAACGGATGCGGCGTGTCGTCCACGCGCAGCACAAGCGACTGCGGCTCGCCCCAGGTCGCGTGCGACGTCAGCTCGAACTCGAACGGCGTGTAGCCGCCGCGGTGTTCGCCGAGGGCGTGGCCATCGAGCCAGCCCTGCGTGATCCAGTCGCTCGCGCCGACGACGAGAAACACGCGTTTGCCCCGCCACGCTTCCGGCACCGTGACGTCGCGGCGATACCATGCGACGTCAGCCTGGTTCTTGACGCCCGACAGTTTCGAGCCCCAAGGAAACGGCACGACGATCCGCTCGGGGAAGTCCGCAGCGCCGTGCGCGGCCCAGCCGGCCCGGGCGCCGGCATCGTCTTTGTCGAAGCGAAACTCCCACGTGCCGTTGAGATTGATCCATTCGGCGCGCTCGAAGTCCGGACGCGGATGCTCCGGGAGCGGGATGTCCGTCGCCCCGTGAAGGACAGCGACGGTGACGATGAACAGAGCGAGACGCGGGAGGGCGCCGGGGCGGACGGCCATGGGGACCTGGGATTGAAAACGAAACCGCCACGACCGTTTTCGGTGCGTGGCGGGAAGTGTGCCGGGCGGTGGTGGTGCGTGTTTATTCGGCGGTGAATCCGTTGCCGGTCGCGGCCCAGTAGATGCCGCCGTAAACGTGGTGCATGAAGTTCGCGTCGCTGTAGGTCGCGGGGATGTGCCCAAGTGCGGTGTAGAACGCGCGTCCGCCGTCGTAGTTGTGATACCAGGCGATCGGGTGGAAGTCGCCCATGCCCTTGCCCTTCACGCGGCCCCAGTCGGCGGCGGGCTTGTAGGTTTTCTCGTCGACGGAGAGGAGGAACTTCAGACCCTGGGTCTTCGGTGCGCCAAACTCATACCACTCCTCGGTGAAGAGGAAACGCTTCGCAAAGCGATCCATGCCGGGGAAGTTCGGATCCTCGACCTTCATCGTCGCGGTCTGCACAGCCGGGTGCACGTGGAACATGTAGCCGACCATCTTCGTATACCATTCCCAGTCGTATTCGGTGTCGGATGCGCTGTGGATGCCGACGAAGCCACCGCCCTTCTTGATGAAGCGCTCAAACGCGGCCTGCTGATCGGCGTTGAGCACGTCGCCCGTCGTGCAGAGGAAAATCACGACCTTGTATTTTGAGAGCTCCTGGTCGTTGAAGACGCGGTTCGCATCCTCGGTCCAGAACACGTTGAAATCGTGCAACTGGCCGAGCTGGCGAATCGCGGTCACGCCGGCATTGATCGACTCGTGATGCCAGCCGGCGGTCTTCGAGAAGAGCAGCGCGTCGAACTGCGCGGCCCGCAGCGAACCCGCGGCGAGCAAGACCGAGAAGAGGGTAAACAAACGAAGGAATTTCATAAGGGGTGTGAACACCATGACCCTGACGTGCGGGCGCAGGCAAGAGTTGCACCGCATTTTGTTTCGACCCGTTGCGCAAAAAGTCGCGACCCGGTCCGCACCGTGGCACGAGTCGGGCCGCACTCGGGCACGACAGGGTGCGAACTCTGGCGCGACGCTCGCCGCTCAAACCGGCGGCGGGTTGCGCTCTGCAAATCCGTTCTGGTGCCAATACGGATAGGCTTTCGGCCGCGCACTGGCATCGTCGAGCCTGGCGACTTGAGCCGCGGTGAGGTTCCAGCCGACGGCGGCGAGGTTTTGCCGCAGCTGCTCCTCATTGCGCGCGCCGATGATGATGTTGGAAACCGTCGGCCGCTGCAGCAGCCAGTTGAGCGCCACCTGCGGGACGGTCTTGCGAGTCTCTTTGGCGACTTCGTCGAGCGCGTCCACGACTTTGAAGAGATACTCATCTTCGACCTGCGGGCCCATATCGACCACGACTTGCGAGTTGAGCCGGCTGGTTTCCGGGCGCGACTGGCCGCGGCGGATTTTGCCCGTGAGGCGGCCCCAGCCGAGCGGGCTCCACACGACGGCGCCCACGCCCTGATCGAGGCCTAGCGGCATGAGCTCCCACTCGTAGTCACGACCGATGAGCGAGTAGTAAGCCTGGTGCGCTACGTAGCGACTCCAACCGTAACGATCGGACACCGCGAGCGACTTCATCAGGTGCCATCCTGAAAAATTGGATACACCGATGTAACGAATCTTCCCCGCGCGCACGAGATCGTCGAGCGTCTGGAGCGTTTCCTCCACCGGCGTCATCGCGTCGAAGCCGTGCAGTTGATAAACATCGATGTAGTCCGTGCCGAGCCGGCGAAGACTGCCTTCGACGGCTTGGATGAGGTGAAAGCGCGAGGAACCGACGTCGTTGGCCCCCTCGCCCGAGCGGAAAGTGCCTTTGGTGGAGACGAGCACGCGGTCGCGGCGGCCTTTGATGGCGGCGCCGAGGATTTCCTCCGCCGCGCCGCTCGAGTAACCGTCCGCCGAGTCGAACATGTTGAGTCCTGCGTCGAGGCAGATGTCCACGAGGCGAGTCGCTTCTGCGACGTCCGTGGTGCCCCACGCGCTGAACATCCCTCCCTTCCCGCCGAACGTGCCCGTGCCCAAACTGAGCACCGGGACCTTGAGACCAGAACGACCGAGTTGTCTGAATTCCATAAGCGTAAGACGTTTCCCCGAGACGGGACTCGCCCGGGAAGGGAACGACAATCGGGCGCGCCGCAACTGGTCGCGCCACTCACCCGTTTACTGCGTAGGGAGTGAGGCAAGCCGCAAAGCGACCAGAAATGCCAGCGGCTCCTTCACGTGCACGCGCCGAAGCCGCCGATGCACGCGAAACTCTACCGTGCGATCGCCAATCCACGCGGGCCAAAGCTCCGGCGGCAGCGAGACCACACGATCGCGCAGGACGGAATGCTCGATCAGCTGCCCGGGGCGCACCGAGTATGCCGAAGCACTCAGCAGCACCCAACCCAAAGCGGAAATGGGCAACAGGTAGGCGAGCGCCGTGATCACCATCAACACCTCGGGCGCGACCGGTTCAACCCCGGTCGTTTGCGCCAGCGCCATCACCAGCCCGAAGTAGCCGACGGGCGGGAGAATCACCGCGAGCCAGAAGGACCGGCCCCGAATGTGGGTCTCAAAGGTGCGCACCGCCTACGGTTCCGAAGGGAGCCCCGTCGGTTCCGCGGCGCCTCAGCGGGCCAGCCCCGCCTCGTGCCATGGGCAAAACGCTGATCAACTCCGCGGCGGCGCTGGCGTGCGGCTGTAGAAAGGTAGCAGTTGTTTCAGGTGCCCCTGCACAATCGCGCCGACCGTCTCAGGCGGCAGCGAACCTTTGTGCAGTTCGAAAATCGCGACCAGCAGCGCCAGCTCGATATCCACTTTCTTGGGCGTGGTCGCCTTCATCTCAGCGAGCAGCTCAAGCGCCTTCTTTTCAGCGCGTTTGTAGTCGGCGAAATTCTGTTCGCTGGGCGTGGCCATGGCGCAAGGAGGCCCGCGGGCGCGCCCGGCCGTCAAGCGCGGAGAGCACCGAGTCAGACGCTTCTCCGGAAAACTCCGGCCCCACCGCGGGGAGAGTTTCCACGAAGGAAAGACGCGGGCGCCCCCATTTCGCGCGTGCGGGGTCCGACGCATCGTAGGGCGATGGCCGAAAACAAACCCAAACAAGTCCCTCCCCAGACCCAATCGCGTCAGCCGGGCTCCGAGTCCGAGATGACCCCGCGACCTCAAGCCGAGAAGCCCGAACATCGCGGCAGCGGAAAACTTGCCGGCAAAGTGGCGATCGTCACCGGCGGAGACAGCGGAATCGGTCGAGCCACCGCCATTGCCTTCGCGAAAGAAGGGGCGGATGTGGTCGTCACTTATCTCAACGAGGACAAGGACGCCAAGGAGACCAAAGCCGACGTGGAGAAATACGGTCGCCGTTGCCTTCTCCTCTCCGGTGATGTCGGCGCCCCGGAGGTTTGCGAACAGTGGGTGAACGAAACGATTCGAGCGTTTGGGCGCCTCGACGTGGTGGTCAATAACGCAGCCGAACAACATCCGCAGAAATCGCTGACCGACATCTCGCCGGAACAACTCGAGCGCACGTTCCGCACGAACATTTTTGGCATTTTCTATCTGACCAAAGCCGCCCTGCCCCACCTGAAGGAAGGCGCGACCATCGTGAATACGACCTCCGTGACCGCATATCGCGGGAGCGAGCAACTCCTCGACTACAGCTCTACGAAAGCCGCCATCGTCGGGTTCACCCGTTCCCTCTCCAAAAATCTCGCCGCAAAGAAAATTCGCGTGAACGCGGTCGCGCCTGGCCCGATCTGGACGCCCCTGATCCCGTCAACCTTCTCCAAGGAAAAGGTCGAATCGTTCGGCAAAGACGTGCCGCTCGAGCGGCCAGGCCAGCCGGAGGAAGTCGCGCCGTGCTTCGTGTTTCTCGCCTCCGAGGACTCGTCCTACATGACCGGCCAGGTGCTGCACCCCAACGGCGGCGAGGTCGTCAACGGTTAACCCCTCCACCCTCAATCCCCTCTACTCATGAGCGAACACTACATCGTCATCGCCGACCAAGGTCATCTCCGCATCTTCCGCCGCCGCCAGGAGCCCGGCCAATCCCAGCCCGCATTCGACGAGGTGCGGGCGATGGATTTCCCCGCTGGGGTGCGCAGCTACACCGCGCATGACTCCGACATGGCGGGCCGATTCCAAGGCTCGAAACAGCAAACCACCGCGCCCGGAAGTCCGGTCGCACGCACCGGCATGTCGATCGATGAACGCCTCCCGATGAAAGAAGAAGAGGAGCGGCGCGGGGTCGACCGAATCGCCGCCGTGATCGAGAGCTTCATGGGCGTGCAACAAGAGGCCACGTGGGACTTCGCTGCCGCCCAGGCGGTGCACAACGCCGTGCTGGAAAAAGTCTCCGAGCCGGTGAAGCGCCGCCTGCAGCAATCCGTGCCCAAGGATCTTGTTCACCAACCGGTCAGCGAACTGGCATCGCATTTCGCGTCCACCTAGCCAGATTGTGAACCCCAGCCTCGACTCTCTTCCCGACCGCGTCCGTCGCCACACCACTGACGAGGTGAGATGGGCGATCGACGCGGCCACGCGGGAGAACGTCTGGCGGCGGGCCACCGCGGGCCCACGACAGACCGCGCGCCGCATCGCACGGCTCGATCGGACGTGGGACGTGGAGCGGACGCTTGGGGCCAACGCCTCGACCTTGGCCGTCGCGGGATCCATCCTCGGTCTCGCCGTAAATCGAAGATGGTTCGCGCTGCCGGCCGCTGTATCCGGATTCCTGTTACAGCACGCCGTCCGCGGCTGGTGCCCGCCGCTGCCCCTGCTGCGACGGCTGAAAGTTCGAACGCGCTCCGAGCTGGATCAGGAGAAATACGCTCTCAAGGCCCTGAGGGGCGATTTCGCCGATGACCTTAAAGGCCGCCCGACCGCCGAGCGCGTCATATCGGCGGTCGCCGCGCCTCCGGCGCCGCCCAGCGCGGACCGGCTTCGTCGACGCCACGCCTCTGCTCGCGCAGAGAGCCCGGACCGACAGCTAGAGGAGAGCGTCCGCCGTCATCTCTCCGCGTCGCGAGAATCGCTCACCGCTCGCATTCTCGCGCTCCAGCAGGAGTGGTCCGTCGAGCGCCATCTGCAGGCGGCAGCCGCCACGCTGGGATTGGGTTCGGCTTTGCTCGCCTTCTTGCACCATCAGCGCTGGGGCTACGTGACGGCGGTAGGGATGACGCTGCTACTGCTCCACACCGTAAGCGGAGCCGATCCACTCAGGCTGAGTCTCCGTCGGCGCGGCATCCGAACGCGGGCCCAGATCGACCGCGAGATCTACGCGCTCAAATGCTTGCGTGGCGACTTCGATGCGGTGAACGGACACGAAACAGGCGGACAACGCGTCGAGGCAGCGCTCGCCGCCGTGGGCCTCTGAAGCGCTGGAGTGCGTGCATCCGGGCTGGTGTTGTTGGCCGCTGTTGCGGCTTCGCCCTACCGCCGCGTTCGTCGCTCGACAGTTTTTCGCGGGCCCGCAGGCTCTCCTGCACCGATGCCCCGCTACGTTGCCCTCCTCCGCGGAATCAATCTCGGTAAGCGCCGGGTGAAGATGGAGGACCTGCGCCGTCACGTCGAAGCGCTCGGCTACGCTGAGGTCTCCACCTTCATTGCGAGCGGCAACGTGCTCTTCACCTCGGGCGTGCGCGCTGCGGCCAAGCTCGAATCGCAGTTCGAGTCTCATCTGGCGCGCGAACTCGGCTACGAAGTAGAGACGTTCGTGCGCTCTGCCGCGGAAGTCTCGGCCGCGGCGAACGCTGATCCATTCCCGGCCGTCGAGATGTCGTCCGAGATCAACTCCATCAACGTAATCTTCTTCAAGTCCGCACCTTCGCGCGCTGCCATTCGGGTGCTCGAATCGGTGGACAACGGTTACGACCTCTTTCGCGGCATCGGCCGCGAACTCTACTGGTTGTGCCGCGGCAAGATCACCGACTCTCAGGTTTGGACGCAGCCGGAGGTCCGCGCGCTGAAGCTGGATAGCTCCACCATGCGCAATCTCAACACGGTGCGGAAACTCGCCGCCCTGCTGGGTGGCGCGCGCGCCGTTTGACCCGCGGGATGCTTCACGCGCGGGTGGCGCATGCGGCGGTTCTCCCCCTTCGTCCTCGCGGCTTGCCTCGTGGCCGGTTGCCAGCAGCCGACGCAACGCACGTCGATCGTCACACCGCGTGACACTCGGGCCCTGGCCTACGATCAGTTCGTCGCGCAACGCACCGAGGAGCTGATGAAGATGCGCGGTCCGTTCACCGATCGCGCCGACGCCGCCGAGAAGGCCCGTGCGCAGGCAGATGCCCGTTACGGCACGCCAGATCCGGAGTATGCCACCTCATGGACTTGGCGCGGGACGAGTGCCGAGGAACAAGACGCGCTGGAGACGGAGCTCACGCAGATGAAGCGCGAAGCCACGCGCTGACGCTCACGCGATTGGCAGACGCATCTCGTGCTGCCGAGTCGTCTCCAGCAGGCCCGCCGCACGAAGGAGAGCATGATAAGGACTCTCCGCCGGTTCGTTGATCACCAGCAAGCGCGTCACACTCGCCGCGAGCGCCTGCACCAACTCCCCGAGTTCCCGATCGGCCGGTCCGCGCAAGCTCATCAGCCGCGCGCTGCCATCCGGCATGCGCGAAAACAGGACCCCGCTCGCACCGCCTTTCACCTCGAAGGCCTCGATGTCCGTTCGCGCATGCAAGCTCGCCACTTCTCGCTGCCACGCGTGCGCCAGCGGAGCTTCGCGATCCACAGCTCGCAGGTGGTCCAGCACATCAGCCCGGCCAAACGCTGCCAGCGCCGTGGTGTTCGGTGGAGCGGGCGTCGACGAATACACCACCAGCTCCCGCGTGGCCTGGAAGCCTGCACGCTCATAGACCCGCCGGGCCCCGACGTTGGCGCTGAGCACTTCCAACTGGAATGCTTTCGCTCCCGTCGCCCGGGTGCGTGCGATCATCTCCGTCACGAGCGAGCCAGCCAGCCCCCGACCGCGTTGCGGTTTGTTGATCCCGAAACCACCGCACCACGCCCGATTGTGGCGACGTCCCACGAGAAATAATCCCACCGGTTCACCCTTGATCTCCATGACCTGGGACGCAGCGAGATCGAGCGACTCCTCGTGCACGCGGCGCGCCAGACCCTCCGGCGTCACGCCGACCGGGTGGGCATAGCCTTCGTAGGCTGCGTTGAAGAATGCCGCGAGTTGGCGCAGCGAGAAACGAGTGGCGGGATCGAAATGAAGACGCGCAGACACTCGCCCGTTTTGCGCCGCCGACCCGCAGGCGTCGAGTCACCACATATCAGAGTTGCGGCGGCCGCTTTCATCCGTCCAGTGCGACCGAGATGCCGGAGCGCCCCGTGGACGAACTCTCCCCCGACGAAATGATGGGCGCCGATCGCGTTGCCCGCCGCGCACGCCGCGGACTGCCGCGGCAAACCCTGATTTTCGCGGGGATCGTGCTCGCCGCCCTGGCGCTGGCCGGCGCGGTCACCACGTCCGCGTGGCTGGTTTTCGTCGGCCGCGCAGCGTGGCCCGGACTCGTCGCGCTTGTGCTGCTCGCGATGAGCTTCGTGCCGATCTCACTGCTCACTTACCGGCACGATTCTCCGTGGCTGCATTTCGCATACCGGCCGGCCGCGCTCGCGCTGAGTTTCCTGAACTATACGACCATTGCCGCGCTGGCGTGCTGGCTGATTGCGCTGACCGGTTTCCTGACACGCACCGCGTGGCGCATGCCCTCGATCGCCCTCGGCCTGTTTTCGCTGGCCGCCTTGGTCGCCGTGGCCGGCTGGATCAACGCCGCCTGGATTCGCACCACACGCGTGACCGTCGCACTCAAGAAGCTGCCGCGGGAATGGCACGGCCGAAAGGTCGCCGTCGTCAGCGATGTTCACCTCGGCAACCTCCGGCGCGCTCGTTTCGTCGCCCGCCTCGTCCGCCGGCTCAATCATTGCGGAGCGGAGGCAGTCCTGATCGTCGGCGACATGTTCGATGGCACTGCGATCGACCCGGTGTCCGCGGCGGCACCATGGAGCGAACTCACCGTGCCGCGGGGGGCGTTCTTTGTTACCGGCAACCACGATGAATTTTCCGATCGCGAGGTTTTCATTCGCGCGCTCTCGGCCGCTGGCGTGCGCGTGTTGAATAACGAAAAGATCGTGCTCGATGAGCTGCAAATCGCCGGCGTGCATGACGGCGAGACTCACCACTCGCGCGTTTATGCAAAAATCCTCGGTCGCCTGGCGCTCGATCCCGCGCGGCCGACCATCCTGCTCGCGCATCAACCTTCGCGATTGAAGATTCCAGAGCAGGCCGGCGTCGCGCTTCAAGTATCCGGTCACACGCATGGCGGACAATTCTGGCCCTGGACCCACATCGCGCGAAGGGTCCACGGACCTTTCGTTTACGGGCTGCACGAGTTTGGACGCATGCAAGTGCTGACAAGCAGCGGCGTGGGCACATGGGGACCGCCCATCCGTGTCGGCACACGCGCGGAATTCGTCCTGATCAAGCTCGTTCGCGCGGCGTGAGACTGGCGAAGCCGCATGTGGAACCAAGCCACTGGAAACGCGCCTAGAGGCTGCCGTTCAGGCATCCCTGGATCTCCGCAGCGTGCTGCGACAGCGATCACCTGAGTCACGCCACCGTGCGGACACGCTCGAGCCCGAGTGCGGCCCGAGTCGCGCCATAGTCCGGCACGATTCGCGCCGTTAGGTGGCTTGAGTCATGCCGCACTCCGAGCGGACTCGGGCAAGGGTCCGGCTCCGCTGTATCCCGGGCTTGGATACAACTCACCCAAAGGTGACGTTGTATTCAGTTCGGCACGGCTCCGCAGAGGGGCGAGCGCGGCTGGACCTTTCGGCGTGCGGCTGCGCACCTCAGTGGGCGCGATTGCGGGGGTGAAACTTCGCGTGATGGTCGAGCAGGCGCTGCGGTTCGACGGCGGTGTAGATCTGCGTGGTGGAGATGCTGGCGTGGCCGAGCATCTCCTGGATCGCACGCAAGTCGGCGCCGCCACTGAGCAGATGGGTGGCGAAGGAGTGACGCAGCGCGTGCGGTTTCACGGACTTGGTGATGCCGGCCCGTTTCGCGTGTTTTTTCACGATCATCCAGAGCGCGACGCGCGAGAGCGCGCGGCCCTGATTATTGAGGAAAAGCTGGCTGCCGGTGCGGGCTTTCACGAGATGCGGCCGCCCGGACGAAATGTAGGTGGCGACGGCGTCGATCGCTTTTCCGCCGATGGGCACGACGCGCTCTTTGGAGCCTTTGCCGAAGACGCGGAGAAATCCGTGTTCGAGGTCGATCTGTTGCAGCGTGAGCGCGGCGAGTTCGGACACACGCAGGCCGCTGGAGTAAAAGAGCTCGAGCAACGCCCGATCCCGCAGGGATCGCGGATCGCCGCCGCCGGGGGCGGCGAGCAGGCGTTCGATTTCGGCGGGAGACAGCGTGCCCGGAATCCGGCGCGAGAGTTTCGGGCCGGAAAGAAGCGCCGTGAAGTCGTCGGCGCGGAGCTTCTCGCGCACTAAATAGCGGGCGAGACCGCGCAACGCGGTGAGTTTGCGCGCGAGGCTGGCTTCGGTGTAAGCAGTAGCGCTGAGGGATCGGATCCACTCGCTGGCGAGGTCGGGTGTGGCGGCACGCCAGTCCGCGGTGCCGCGCTTGGCGAGAAAGGCCGCACACTGGTCGAGATCGCGGCGGTAGCCCTCGACGGTGTTGGCAGAGAGACCGCGTTCGAGGCTGATGAAGCCGAGATAAGACTCGACATCCGCGGCGAAGGCAGCCGGGGCGTGGCTGTGATCGAGGCGCGGTTTCATCACCGCGAAACGTGACGCGCCCGCAGGCGTGGCGTCGATGGGAAAACCGGCGAGCCGCTCAGTAGCGGCGGCGGAACTGCGGCGGCGGCGGCGCGGACTGCTCCTTCATGCGGAAGGTGATTCGCGCCTTCTCGAGATCGTAGGGACTCATCTCCATCTTCACGGTGTCGCCGGCCGCGATCTTGATGAAGTTCTTGCGGAGCTTGCCCGAGATATGGGCGAGCACGACGTGCCCGTTGGAGAGCTGGACCTTGAACATCGTGCCGGGCAACACGGCGACCACCTTGCCTTCTACTTCGATCGAATTGCCGTCAGCCATGATTAAGATGGGTTCGGTCCAGAGGGGAAAACGTCATAGTTTTGCTTCGTAAAAGCACCTTGTAAGGCCGAATCGCGCCACCTAAGCAAGCCTTCCCTCGGAAACTTCCCTCGCGCGCGCCGCCTCCATGGATCACGAAACCGCTCCCCCGCCCTGCCCGTTTGAAAAGCGGTTCCCGTCGCAGTTGGTGCGCGACGATGTGTTCTTCATGAGCCTCGCCTACAATCAGGCGATCGATGCGTGGCGGCGCGACGAAGTGCCCATCGGTGCCATAATCGAACGTGACGGCGAGATCATCGCCGCCGCGCACAACACCGTCGAGGGCGCGCACGATCCTACCGCTCACGCGGAAATGCTGGCGATCACGCAGGCGGCCAGCGCGATCGGTGATTGGCGGCTCGAGGGCGCGACGCTCTATGTGACGAAGGAGCCGTGCCCCATGTGCTCGGGCGCGACCTTGATGTCGCGGCTGAAACGCGTCTGCTACGCGGTGCCCGACCCGAAGATGGGCTGCCTCGGCGGCGCGACGAACCTCAACGACTTGCCGCGCGTGAACCATCATCTCGAGGTCACGGCGGGCGGCGTGCTGGAGCCGGAATGTCGCGATCTGCTGCAGGCCTTTTTCCGCCTGAAGCGACAAGACGGCGCGGGTGCGTAGTCAGCGCGCCACGAAAGGCTTGCGACGTGGGCGCCTGCTTCCGGCGCGTCGCGGCATAAACAGGCCGGGGCAGTTGACGGCGCACGACCATGCGCCCACTTTGGGCACCTTTCCCATCCAACAGCAAACAAAGCACTCACCATGGCTTACGAACTCCCGAAGTTGCCCTACGCCTACAACGCGCTCGAGCCCCACATCGATGCGCGCACGATGGAAATTCATCACACGAAGCACCACCAGGCCTACATCACCAACGCGAATAACGCGCTCAAGGATCACGCGGACCTGGCTTCGCAGGACGTGGACACGCTGATCGCGGACTTGGGCAAGGTCCCGGAGGGCATTCGCACGGTGATCCGCAACAATGGTGGCGGTCACTCGAACCACGCCTTTTTCTGGAAAATTCTCGGCCCGGGCAAGGGCGGCTCGCCCAAGGGCTCCCTCGCGCAGGCGATCGAGTCGGAGCTCGGTGGTTTCGCGAAGTTTAAGGAAGATTTCGCGAAGGCCGCGGCCACCCGTTTCGGCTCCGGCTGGGCCTGGCTCGTCGTCGGTGCCGATGGCAAGCTGTCGGTCGGCTCCACGGCCAACCAGGACAGTCCGTTGATGGGCAAGGCCGTCGCCGGCATCGAAGGCAAACCCGTCATCGGCCTCGATGTTTGGGAACATGCTTACTACTTGAATTACCAAAATCGCCGCCCGGACTACATCACGGCGTTCTGGAACGTCGTCGATTGGGACGCGGCTGAGGCCAACTATCAGGCGGCCAAGAAGTAACCCTTTGCGGTCGGTATTAGGAGCCGGCCGCTCTTAAGCCATAGTAGAAAGCCGCACCGGATCCGGTGCGGCTTTTTATTTTCTTCCGTCTGTTGCCCTCTGGCGGCGCGGAAAACGTCACGTCGACTGACGAGCGAAGGCGCCTACGTCTGCGGCGCGAGCACGCCCAGCGCCTGGAGCCATTTCTTCGCCATGTCGGGCCAGTCCCGGGCGCCGTCCGGCCCCGCCCGCAGACCGATGCCATGCCGGCCTCGCGGAAAGAGATGCATCTCTGCCGGCACCTTGGCCTGCACGAGGGCCGAATAAAACAACAGGCTGTTTTGCACGGGCACGAGTGCGTCTTCCTGGGTGTGAATCAGAAAAACCGGCGGCGTCGCCGCCGTGACCTGTTTCTCCGTCGAATACCGGTTCACCCGGTCCGGCGTCGGTTGTTCGCCCAGCAAATTGTGGAGGGACCCCTCGTGCGTGAATTCACCGAGGGTGATGACGGGATACACCAAAATCGCAAAATCGGGCCGGCCGCTCACCGCATCGAGCGCCGCACCCGTTTTCCCGTCGGCATGATCGAAAAGGGTCGCCGCACACGCAGCCAGGTGTCCGCCCGCGGAGCTGCCGATCACGCCGACCCGCGTGGGGTCGACGCCCCACTCCGCGGCGCGCGACCGCACGAGTCGGATCGCGCGCAACACGTCCTGCAACGGCGCCGGAGCGCCGTATTCCTTTACTCGATACTTCAACACGAACGCGGCGATACCGAGTTCGTTGAGCCACTTGGCGTAGGTGACGCCTTCCCACTGATACGTGAGCCCCGCATAGGCGCCGCCCGGGCATACGATCACGCCCGCGTGTCGCTCGTCAGGGCGCTCGGGGAGAAATACGGTCACGACTGGCTCGCTGATTTGCGTCAGCCAGCCCCCGTCGGGCGTGGCTTGCTCCGCGCCCACCGCGACTTTTTCTCCCGGCAGCCCCTCCGGCCAGAGGGGAATCACCTTCTCTCCTCCCGCCCATCCGGCGGCCTGCATCGCAGTCGCCAGGACCCACATCACTCCCGATCGAAGAAATGAACCACGCATGGGCGGAGCATCGCTCGCGGCTCGCGCCGTGCAATCGCTCAAGCGTGTGACGGTGCGACAAACCCGCCTTCGTCTCGGGCTTGTCCGCGGATGCGGTTAGCCGCCGCCGGCCGCATCACCACCGCGGTTTCATTTCACGATGTCGAACGAAGCACCCGATCAGGTTGCCCCCGAGGCGGCGATTGGAAGAACGCCCCGCTGTTTCCACCGTGCAAGCTCATGCTGGCCAGATGTCTGACGATGCCTTTCTTCCGCCGGATGGCTTGGCTACTTTTGATTGTTGGACTTGGACTCCTCACCGCGGGCGCGGAAGCACTCGTGCGCGGCGGCGCGGGTCTCGCCCTGAAACTCGGCCTCACGCCCCTGGTCATCGGGCTGACCGTGGTGGCATTTGGCACCAGCAGCCCCGAGTTGGTGGTGAGCACGCAAGCCACGCTCCGCGGAGAAGGCGCCATCGCAATCGGCAATGTCGTCGGCTCGAACATCTGCAACATCGCCCTGATTCTCGGGCTTTGTGCGTTGATCCGCCCGCTTCACGCCAGTCGTGAGATCATCCGCCGTGAACTGCCGATCCTGATCGGTGTGTCGCTCCTCGGCTGCGTGCTTCTCCTGGACGGCCGATTGGGCCGAATCGAGGGCGCATTCCTGACCGCCGGCATCATCACCTACACCGTTTACACGGTCTGGGCGGCCCGCCGCGGAAATCTTCCGGAAGCGGAGAAAGAGTTCGGCGACGTGACGAAACGACCTCTTCCGCTTCCGGTTTCGATCCTCCTTACAGCCGCCGGCCTGGGCCTGCTCATCTGGGGCTCCGACGTCTTCGTCACCAGTGCCGTGACCATCGCCACCTCGTTCGGCCTGAGCCCGGTTGTCATCGGTCTGACCGTCGTCGCCGTCGGCACCAGCATGCCGGAACTCGCCACCTCCGTCGTCGCGGTGTTTCGCAACGAAGTCGACGTCGCCATCGGCAACGTCGTCGGCTCGGGGATATTCAACGTGCTCGCGATTCTCGGCATTGCCGCGATGATCAGCCCCCTCGAGGCGCCGGGTCTTTCCCGCATCGATCTACTGTTGATGGTGGCCGTCGCCGTCGTGCTGCTGCCGATGGCCCGCACGGGAGGAAGGGTCAGCCGGCGCGAAGGCGCCCTCCTGCTCATCAGCTACATCGGCTACACCGCCTGGATGATCGAGCGCAGTTGAGCGATCGCGCCGACACCGGCCGGCGGAGCCTCAGGCGCCGAGTTCCTCGCGGAGTTTTCTCAACTCGTCCCGCAGGGCGGCGACTTCTGTCTCCAGTTTGTTGATACGCTGTTCTGCTTCGGCCGGCAGGGCGATCGTCACCGCCACCGGCTCCGCGGAGCGCGCCGCCGGCCCGTCGCCGCCGGCACTTTCCACCGGTTCGCCGGTGAGCAGCTGGCTCCAGCGCGCTTCCTTCTGCCCGGGCTGCCGCGGCAGCTTGCGCAGCAGTGCGCCCGCCGATCGCGAAGCGAGCTCGTTCAGGATGACCTCCACTTCCGCGGCGTCGGGCATCGCGCACATCCGCTCCGCATTCGCGCGCAACGCCGCGCTGGTCTGCGCGCCGCGCAGCAACAGCTCGCCGAGCATCGCCCGCGCCGCGACTTCCATGGGGAAAACCGAGTCGATGCGCTGCTTGAATTTCGCGACGCGTGCCTCCGCGCCGGCAAAATGAGTCACGAGCTGCTTGTGGCGCAGACCCTCCAGCGCGATCTCCACCTCGCCCGAACCGACGCTCATCACCGGAGCGCGGTTGTTGCGCTGGTTGCACGCGTTCACCAGCGCATTGAGCGTGAGCGGATACACGTCCGGCGTGGAAAGCTCCTTCTCGATCAGGCACCCGAGCACGCGCGCCTCGATCGCGGACAACGGCGGGTCCAGGGGCAACGGGCTCGCAGGCACGGCAGTTTCGACATTCATGATCCGATTCTCCCGCTCCAGCTTCGCTCGCGCAAGCGCGGCGGTTTCACGATTCGATGCGGGCGAGCAGCGTCTGCAACCGTTCGTGAGCGGCGACCTGTTTCCCCGATTTCAATTCGTTTACGGCCGCCCGCAAATCCGCGACGAGTTCCGGATCGAGCCGCACTTTGTCCGGCTTCGGTGCAGCCGTGGGCTTGGGTCGAGCCGCACTCGGCCTCGACCCGGTGCGCACCTTGGCGCGACTCGTGCCGGACTTTGGCTCGACCCGCTCCTCATCGGGTCGCGACCGTGTCCGCACTTTGTCCCGACGCGGTGCGCTCTCTGGCTCGTCGTCGACCACGCGCAGGGTCGGCGCAGGGCGTGCGGGCTCCACCGCTTTCGCGCGCGTTTTTGAGAGATCGACCATGCCACCGCGGGCCTCCTTCTCCGCGCCGAGCAGGGCATAGTTGATCGCGATGATTTTCTGGCCAGCGAACGCGCGGAGCGATTTGGGAAAGATGAGAATCTGCGGCGTGTCGGCCTGCTTCAGGTCGAGACCGACCGTGCCGAAGTCCTTCTTCGCGCCCCGCACGTGCTGATGCAGGGTCATCACGCGCTGCTGTTTCTCGGCCGCTTGAAGCTCCTTGTCCTTCGCCGGCGGCAACCAGGAGACGTGGAGAACAGGCGCGCCGCAGCGTTCGACCACGGTCGCGAAGCGCCCACTCTTGATCGGCGAAACGAGCTTCATCGCCACAGCCTAGCGCAGCGTGCGAACGTGCACCATCGAGCGAAAAACGGGCGCATCGGCGCGGGTTTGCCCGAGGCGCTAAAGTCCCCCCGGGCGATCAACTGAGATCGATGGCCGCGGAGGGTTGCGCGATCTCTCTCGAGACGCGGTCCTCACATCGTTCGCAGATGGAGTGGACCAATCCGGGAAGCGAGTCGGAGGAGCGCCGCTCCAGCGTCTCCGCCGCGGTTTCGAGCGGCACCCAGCCCCGGTCGAAGAGGAGGATGTCCTGGCACCAGTCGCAGATGCGAACGAACTTGGACGGCGCGCGGAGTCGCTGCTCGAGGAGGGCGATCCGGGGGCGCCGACTCTCGCGGAGAATCCTCGTGGAAAACTCGATTTCCCCGGTGGCGAGCCTGCCGATGGTCATCGCGTAGATGCGGTGCCGGTCGGGTCGATCGCAACGATAGTGGATCGTGGTCGCGGTGCCCTCGCGGGCGCGGGCCACGAGGCGTTGATAGATCGCCCGCGTGGTGGGTTCGCTGACGAAATCCCAAAGCCGGCGGCCAAGCACGCGATCCGGCAACACATCGGGCGTGCCGGAGTGCATCGCAGAGTCTTCCCAGCTCCAGTTGACGTAGGAGATGCGATCCTCCGCATCGATGCGGTAAATGATCGGCTCAGTCGCACTGCGGGAAACGAGATCCATCGGAGCGGTCCGGAAAGCAGCAAAACTCCGGCCATGGCAACGCCCCTTCCGCGCTAAGACACAGGTCGGGCGGCCAGCGGGCCCAACCGTTTCATCGATCCACTCTACCAGCCTGCCCCGCCGGCGTGACTGGATACACGAAATCGAACGTCCCGAAGATCAGCCGGCCTCGCACGCGGCGAACGACCTGCGCCGCGGGATCCACGGTGAAGGTGAGCTCGATGCCGCCGCTGCCCGCGCACTCGGCGCCGGGTTCAAAGAGGTAGCGCCATTCCGGCGAGGCGGTGTCACCTGCGATTTCGTTGGGTCCACCGATCGTCTGTCTCAGCGCCTCGATCGAGAGCACGGGAGTCTCACCTTGCAGATCGCCGTCCTGCACCTCGGTCGTGGCGGAGCGTTTCTCGCGATCCACGCGCACGCGACCCATCGCGCGGAGTCCGGCAACGAGGATGTTTTTCGGGAAGAAGACGAAGAAGCGCTCGGGCACGAGCACCGTCGTCATCTTTCCGTGCACGAAAACGAAATCGAGCGACTGCTGAAACGTCTCACCGCGTGGATCGTCCGCCGCGGGAGTTTTTACCCACCGCACGGTCCAGCGCTCGGCCGCGCCGCTACGTTGGCGGGCGGATGTTTTCATGCCGAGAAACGACATGTCGTCATCGAGCAGCACAGGCGACTTGAAGCTGAGCTTGAGTCCCGCGCCATCATCGATCGCGAAGTGCCGGTCAAAGTCCGCCAGCTGATTTTTCAGCTGCAGCAGCCGCAGATAAACACATCCGCCGAGAAACGGCACCAGCAGCACGAATGAGAAAGCAGCGAGGCGGCGGAAGCGAGCGAAGCGACACGCGATCACCGGGGCACGCTAGGAGCCCGCCCGGGCGCGGCGACAGAAAACCGAGCGGAGACGTTTCATCACGTAAGCGCGCCAACGCGCAGAAAACACGCGGGAGGTTTTTCGCGGAAACGCAGCCCCCCGCTCCGTCTCAAGCGCGCTCCCAATGGTCGCGCCATTTCACGGTGCCTTCGGGAGCGAGCCACCAGCGGCGGCAGACGAGATTCTCCCGCCGGGGTTGGTCGAGGATCACGCCGTGCTCATCCATGCGGCGGATGACGTATTTGTAGACGATGGGTTTGCCGGCGCTTTCGTCGAAGGGGATCTCGCCGAACCACGTGTTGCCGTTGATGTATTCCAGCGCGGGCGCCTTCTGGATGTCCCAATTGCCGAGTTCGGGGCAGTTGCCGGAGACGCACACGATGTCGCCGAGCTGCGTCTGCACCCCGTTGAGCTGCACGCGCACGACGGTCTGCCCGCGCATCGCCGGGCCGATGTGGCTGAGCACGAGAGCCTGTTTCGGGTCGATGCGCAGGCGCGCGATGCGACCTTCCTTCACCTCGAACCGGCGCTTCGTGAGGAAGCACACATAGCGGCGATCCGGCAGATCGACGAAGACGTTTTCGAGCGTGATCGAGTGATCGCTTTTGTTGAGCGCGACCGTGCACCGCGACTGGCGGTAGCACCGCGTGAAAACATACGCGTCGGCGGTGACGTGCATGGAGCGGTGGCGACCGAGCGAGATGGCGGGATTGAGCCGCCGCAGCTGCGTGAGGATCGAGAGCACGCGATAGATCGGCGTGTCGGTGTCCCACTTCTCCATCATCGGCCGATTATACGGATCGTTGTTCTCGTAGGGCTGGCCGGCGCCGACGTTGGTGTCGTTGTGCAGTTCCTGTTCGGTGCCGTAGTAGAGGCACGGGATGCCGCGGCTGGTCAGCAGGAGCACGACCGCGAGTCGCAGCGCGAGCGGGTCGGGATTCAGCGACTGGAAACGCAGCATGTCGTGGTTGTCGATGAACGTCACCAGCTCGTTCGCTCCATCGTAGTGGTGATCGAGTTCGAAGAGCTCGTTGACGATGTGGAATCCGCCCTCCTCGTTCTTGCCGACGGCGCGGCGCACGGCCATCGCGAAGCCGAAATCGAGCAAGCTCATCCCGGAACTGTTGGCGAAGGCCGCAGATTTACCGTCGGACGGGTGATTATAGATCCACTCGCCGAACACGAACACGTCGGGCCGGTGCGTGAGGATGTCGGCGACGAATTCCTGCCAGAACCACGCGGGCATATGCTTGACCGTGTCGACGCGCAACGCGTCCACGCCGCGGTCGAGCCAGAGCTTCATCGCACCTTTGATGTAGTTGCGATAGGAGGCGTTGTTCTCGTTGAAGGTCGCCAGACCGGATAGTTCGCAATTCTGAACCTGCCACTCGTCGTCCCAGTTGGAGACCTCGCCGTAGTGATGATACCAGTGGTTTTTGTCGTCGTTGAAATCGGCGATGAGTTTGCCGTCGTCGAAGAGCTGGCCCTTCACGCCCCCGGCCTCCGGGCTGCTGTGATTGCAGACGATATCGAGGATGATCTTCATGCCGCGGCGGTGCGCCTCGGCGATCAGGCGGTCGAACGTCGTTTCCTGCGCCTGAAAGAGCGACGTGGTCTCGCCGGCGGCGACGTAGCGGGGATTGATGCGTTTGAAATCGCGGGTCCAGTAGCCGTGGATCGCCGCGTATTTCTGGTAGGCGAGTCGCTCGACTTGTTCGAAGAGTGGCGTGAGCCAGAGTGCGGTCACACCCATGCCCTGAAGGTAATCGAGCTTGTCGATTACGCCCTGCAGATCGCCGCCCCAGTATTTCGTCCAGTCCTGCCGCGTGGCATCGTAGAGCTCGGGATTGGGTCCGGGATTGTTCTCCGGATCACCGTCGTGGAACCGGTCGACCACGAGAAAATAAATCGTCTCCTGGCGAAACTCGATGTCGCGCTTGAAGAGGAACTCGTAGGAAGCCGGGGTGAGTTGCGAGGCGGTGGGGGAAGAAACCATGGCGTGCAGGAGCCGCAGGAGCGCAGCGCAGCACAGACCGGCTGGTGGCCGCGCGGTTCGAGGGCGCGCCCCTCGCCGGCGCCGCTGGTCCTTCCTCCGACGAGCACGCGGCCGATCGCGGGACGGCGCGAAAGACCGTCGGGGCTGGGCCCGAAAAACTTAGCGGGTCTCCAACGCGCCAGGTTGCGCGCTGCGCACGAGTTCGAGCAACCGGTCGAGCGGAAACGGTTTTGCGATCGTATGGTGCGCGCCGAGCGCCTGCGCCATCTTCAAGAAAAGTGCCGGGCCGCCCGACATCGCGCGTCCCGCCATGCCACCCGACATGACGATGATGCCGCATTTCGGCCGCTGTCGCCGGAGTCGGGTCAGCAATTCGATGCCGTCGCACTCAGGCATGCACACGTCGCTAACGATGATGCCAACCGGGTGGCCCGAAAGGAAGCGGAGGGCCTGCTCGCCGTCGCCCGCCTCGTGAACGCGGTAGCCATGCGTGCGCAGGAAGTGCGCGATCAGCTCGCGAAACGGGATCTCGTCGTCGATGAGGAGAACCTCCGGCAGATCCGCGGGAGTGGCGAGAGCGGCCGCAGGCTGCGTCGCAGTTAGATCGGGAGCGGAGAGGCTCATAGCCGCCCCCTCCGGCCCAGGCAAACGCATGGAGGGGTTGACCACGAGGCCCGGGCAAAGCCGGACTCGTTGGCTGCGGCAGGGACCATAGGGGGAAAATGCAGAATCTGGAGCACGCGTTGGCTCTCTCTATCGGCGCTGCGGCTGGTCTGCTTGAACGAAAACTGTTCGATCTCAACCCCTCGCCAGCAGCCCCCCGGGGTCGACCAAACACGTCAAAACTTGATACGCGTTTCTTGCCGCGTCGTGGTGCACAAATTGCGCAGCCTATTGAGTTGCCGATGTGAGAACCCGACTTTTCCTTGGCTGCGCTCGCGCTAAATCACCATGACCAAGTCCTCCCTCCCCTCTTCCACCGCAGAAACTCCCGACCGGCGGCTGTTCGCTTACCTCAATCTGAAGCTTCAAGAGCTGTCGCAGCCGGGCGTCGAATTGCCAGCGGAGGACGACGGATTGACGAGCCTGATCAACAATTTCCTCGCGCTCAGCCGCGAGAAGGACCGCGCCCTTGCGCGGCATCTGTGCCCGGTGGATCAGCGCATCCAGAATTTCCTATTCGACTATCTGGAGGACGCTGGCGGCGCGCCCCGTCTGCCTGCCTCCACGCTGGTGCTCGATCGCGCCGGCATGGCGCGCGTCCTCTCGCTGCCCGCGCAGGGCGACGAGCACCAGAGCCCGATTCTCACCTCGCGCCGCGTGCGCCAGGGCGTGCTGCACAACCCGAAGGCCGATCGCCGCACGACGCAGGGCATTTTCCACGTGGCCGAGGGTGGCCTGCCGATTCCTGACGACAAGAAGGCCGTGCCCGTCGCGGTGTTCGGCCGTCTGCTGAAGCACGCACTGCAGCCCCCGTCCGAGTTCCTCAAGCTGCCATTCACCGCGAGCGCGTCGAAGCCGGCCGAGTGCTTCGTGTCGCTTTACCTTCGTCCAACCGTGGTGCCCGAAGTCGTGGGCCACACGCCGAAACGCGCGATGGAGACGCGTTTCTTCGTGCCCGGCAGCCTCGTCGCGAACCTCGATTTCGTGGAGAGCATCTTCAGCAACGCCGGTGACCCGCACCTCCCCGAAAACGACGCTGCGCTGGATCCCGAGCACTGGACCGGCCACACCGGGTGCATCATCCTCGCCCCCCACATCAATGGCTTGAAGAAAGCCGAGCTGGGCCTGCCGAAATGGGAGGACGCCACGCCCCGCCAGCGCCGCGACGGCATGTGCTGGAAGAAGGAGGACGAACTCTACAACGATGGCGGCGCCTTCAAGATCACCGCGCGCGACGCCGCCGGGATCGTCGTGACCATCATTTCCGACAACTACTTCGGTTACTGCAAGAAGGAGGTCAAAACCCAGATCAGCCTTTCGGCCAATCTGCTCGGTCAGGCCGAGGAAGAACACGCCGGCGGCGCCATCGTGTTCCCCAGCTACGACCTCGGTGAAGATTTCGCCCTCAGCTCCTTCATGCCCGTCGTCGATCACAAGTTCGCCGAGGCGCTCAAGCTCCTGGGCGATCGAGTCGAGCTGCAACCCGACGGTTGGGCCCGTGACCGGCAGTATCCAGATGTCTACTACGTGCCGGAAACCTCGCGGTTCGATCTTCGCGCCCAGGCGGTCACATGGACCGGCAGCGACGGTGCCGAGAAGAAGCTGAAGCTCCTCCCTCACCACAGCTACGTGCTCCCGTCCGGCTACAAGGTCGAGATGGTGAAATCCGAAAGCAGCCGCGCCTGGCGTCTTCGCGGCACCACCGCCGAAGGCGTGCTTTGCCACAAACCCTGCACCGTGTCCGGCGGTGGCAAATCCGAGATCTCCAAATCCATCGCCGATGCGACCTTTGCCGGCCCGGTCTTCGTGAGTGAACTCAAGGCCGACCTCGATCTCGTTGATCAGATCCTGTCCCGGGAATACGGAAAACGCTTCCGCGACCCCGCCAAGAACCGCGATCAAGGCCGCCCGATCCTCAGCCGCGAGCGCTCCCTCGGTTCCGTCGTCAAGCTGCTCAGCCGCAGCCCCGACTACACCGACGAGTATAACGACTGGCTCGACACCATCCCGCGCCACATCCGCGACCTCGTGCTGCTGATCAAGCGTCTCCACCGTCCCTCCTGGGGCAACGACTGGCGCAAACATTTCAGCGTCGACACGATCAACGGCCGGCACGGCAACGAGCTCAAATACCACAAGGAAAAGCTCTCCACGCACTACCTACGCGTCGGCTATACCGCGGACGGCGGCTGGCGCACGTTCACCCTGCGAAAGGACTTCCTCCCCGCGGAAAAAATCCAGACGGAAGACGACATCACCGCCTCCACCGTTGCGCCCTTGCACCGCGTGGTCGGAGCACCCGCGACCGCGCAGGCAGTGTCGCTGAAGTTCGTCCATAATTGCGAACTCCGCCTCTTCCAACGCCCCGACGATGCGATCATCCGCGGCTATGACCGCCGCACCGAGCGCGACTTTGGCCAGACCGGAAACTTCTTCTCGAACTACGAGCCGCTCGACCGGGCGACCGCCGAAGCCGTCGTCGAAGACACCCTCGGCTTCGAAGCCTTCACCGAGCCCGTGCAGAAAATCTTCCACGATTATCTAGGCACGCCTGGCCCGAAGTTCCTCGTTTCGCCCGCGCACCCGCGCATCGTCGACGGCAAACCCTCGAAGAACCCGCGCTACCTGCAGTATCGCCCCGATCTCGAGGATCCCCGCGCCACCTACCTCGCGCAGATGGGTGCGCGGCTCTACCGCCGACTCGACGCCGCGTCTCCGGTGCCGTTCCCCGTCGGCGCCGTTCTCGTCGGCCGCCGCCTGAATCCGCCGGAGGCTGGCGTGCGCCCGCTCTGCGTTTACGGCCCGATCCACTACCAGGATTTGCCGGAAGCGTTCATGGACTTCATCTCGAGCCTTACCGGCAAATCTCCGTCCACCACGGGCGCCGGCTCCGAAGGCGCGCTGACGAAGGGCCCGTTCAACGCCCTGCCCCCGATCTACGACCTCAACGTCGCGCTCACGTCGTTCATCCTCACGCAGCTCCCCGTCTTCTGCTCCGCCGCCGGCTGGGTCGGCTCGAAGCTGCGCGTCGATCACGACATCAGCCTGCTCGTCCCTGAGATCTGGGCGCGCATGAGCGAACAGGAACGTTCGCCGGAGTATCTGATCGAGCACGGCTACCTCGAGCGCTGCCAGGATTTCACGCACAACGGTAAACCCGTGCTCGCGAGCCGCCTCGGCTGGCGCGTCACCGAGCGCTTTATCCAGGCCTTCTGCGGCCGCGTGCTCAGCAACCCGAGCACTGTTTTCGAAGGCGATCTCCTCCGCCCCGAACAGCAGAGCATGGACGTCTTCGCCGACGCGATGGACAACATCGTCGAGGCCATGAAGCTCGCCGCCGAACGCTACTTCGCCGACGGCTCGATCGAACAAGCCGTGCCGCCCCTGAAAGCCTTGCTCCACATCATGCGCGACGGCACGTGGGAAGGCCGCTCCGCGGACGACCCGCAGTTCCGCGCCCTCTTCACCCGCGAGAGCATGATGAAGAGCGACTGGTATCGCGCTCGCCTCGAGGCCCAGGCCACGATCGACGCCTACCAGTGGGAACGCCACGCGCGCTACCTCGAGAAATTCCTGCAACGCCGCAACTACTCCGACGTCGCGGAGCAACTCGACATCCGCGCCAAGCTCGACCGCGTCGCCGCCCTCGCTCGCGATGCGCGCAAGCCGGACTACGTGGACACGCTTGTCGGCGGCCTCGGCTCCGAACCTTCCGTGGCAGCCCAACTGAAGAACTTCCCCGTCGCATAAGCCACGCGAGCCCCTGATGCGAAAAACCCGCTCCGTCTCCACGGAGCGGGTTTTTCATTCCTGAACTTCTCTCCACCTCGCCGGCCCCCCGGAAGCGTCGCGTCGTGACTGCCGCTTGGCGTCGTCACATCGCGGCTGCGGTCCCGACT
>JAEYQF010000230.1 GCA_023410155.1 Verrucomicrobiota bacterium
TTGGCTGAAGCGGTGCGGGTCACGCGCGTTTCCATGTCACAAGAAAATCGATACACGCATTGTCCGACCTCGGGTGGTCGCAAAGCGGGCATTTCCGCCGGAGGTGCCTTGGGGTCGAAGGTCCGACGTTCAACGTGGGCAGGAGTAATCTCGAGCGTGAGTCCCTCGATCACCCGAGGTGCGGCCCAACCCATCGCCGTGGAGCAGAGAACGAGAATGAAAAACAAGATTCTCACGCGGGACCATTCCGGGTTTCGTCGCAAAATCAAAGCGGCGGGTGAGGGAACTTAGCTACACACCGGTCGTGGATTCCTCATGAGTTCGTCAAAAGGCGGCTAAAGCAGCACACAGAGCGCCCTTTGGCTTTAGTGGTGGAGGATCGGACGATTGACTCTGGTCATGTCGATTCGTGCTCAGTGCATTTCGTGTGTGGGCATGCTGCTACTGTCTTGGAGCGGATTGTCAGGGGCAGAAGGTTGGGATCGCGTGAAGGCCGGGATGAAACCGGACGAGATCGTCGACGCCGTGGGGTCTCCACTCCTGGCCAGAAAAGGGCGTGGATTCGAAGTGCTCACGTATGACCGCGGGGCGGAGGTTGTCCTCTACCGTGGGTTGGTGGTCGCGTGGACTCCACCGCCGGGAAGCGGCGACGATTCGGGACGCCAGATCGATTTCAGACCCGTGGTGATGGCGGCTGCGGCAGCTTCGGCGAAGGCGCGCGAGGCAGTGCCAGTGCGCTACATCCCGAGAGGAGAAGCCCAGGCGGAATACCAGCGCACCGTGCCGTTGCGCTGGCGGATCCAGCGGTTCTGAACCCGCAGGATCAGTCGCGCGTTCGCGAGTCCACGATCAGGGTGACGGGACCGTCGTTCACCAGGGAAACAGCCATGTGCGCGCCGAATTGCCCGGTTGAGATTGGCACACCGACTGCGCGTTCGAGCGCGGTGACAAACGCCTCGTAAAGAGAGCGTGCCTCGGTTGGCTTCGCGGCATCGTTGAACGATGGACGCTGCCCCTTGCGCGTGCTCGCCAGCAGAGTGAATTGGCTGACTACGAGAACGGCCGGGCGGGGAAGTTCACGGACCGAAAGGTTCATGCGCCCTCCCGCATCCTCGAAGATGCGGAGCCCGGCAATTTTCGCGGCGAGCCAATCGATGTCAGCCGAGGTATCCCCGCCTTGGATACCCAGCAGCACGAGTAGTCCGGAGCCGATAGCGGCGGTCGTCTCACCGGCCACGGCGACTTGTGCCGAAGACACTCGCTGAATGACTACGCGCACAGCATTCCAGATAGAAAAGGCCGGCGGAAACCGCCGGCCCTTTGACTTAGAGCATCGGCACGTGCGGCTCGACTTCCGCCTCGTAGTTCACGCCGGTGAGCCCAAAGCCGAAAAGCTTCAAGAACTCGGAGCGGTAACCGGCGATGTCGGTCTTCTCGGCGAGATTTTCCGTGGTGACAGTCGGCCAGATCTCGCGGACGGCAGCTTGCACGTCGGGGACCATCTCCAGGTCGTCAATGCGAACACGGCCGGCTTCGTCGAAACGAGGCGTTTGGCCGTTATACATATGCGTCGCGAACAGGCGCTGGATCTGCTCGATGCAGCCCTCGTGCGTGCCCTTCGCCTTCATGATCTTGTAGAGAATCGAAATGTAGAGCGGAACGACGGGGATTGCGGAGCTAGCCTGGGTGACGAGCGCCTTGTTGACGGAGATGAACGCGCGTCCGCCGCCGTGTGATTTGAGCAGCGCGTCGAGAGCCTTGGCGGCGCGCTCGAGGTCGTTCTTGGCGAGGCCGATGGTGCCGTTCTTGTAGATTGGCCAGGTGACTTCCGGCCCGATATAGGAGTAGGCGATCGTTTGTGCGCCGGGAGCCAGGAGATTGGCGTCGCGCAGCGCGTGAATCCACATCTCCCAATCTTCGCCGCCCATGACAGCGCTGGTGTCGGCGATCTCGGCTTCGGAAGCGGGCTCGATCGTGATGTCCGTAACGAGGCCTTTGTCGGTGTCTACGGTCTTGTTGGTGTAAGAAACGCCGACCGGCTTCAGCACGGATTTGTGAACGGCGCCGGTTTTCGGATGCGTGCGACGAGGAGAGGCGAGGGAGTAGACAACGAGGTCGATCTGCCCGAGGTCGGCGCGGATGAGATCAAGTGCCTGTTTCTTGATTTCATCGGAAAACGCGTCGCCGTTGATGTTCTTCGCGTAAAGGCCGGCGGCACGGGCGGCGTCGGTGAACGCGATGGTGTTATACCAGCCGGGCGTCGCGGGGCGGCCTTCTTCCGACGGACGCTCGAAAAACACACCCAAGGTGGCAGAGCCGGTGCCGAACGCGGCCGTGATCCGCGAGGCGAGGCCGAAGCCCGTCGAGGAACCGAGCACGAGAACTTTCTTGGGTCCGTTTTTGATCGGTCCCTTCGACTTCACGTAGTCGATCCATTCCTGCACATGGGCCGCGCAACCCGTGGGATGGGAAGTCACACACACAAAGCCGCGAACCTTGGGTTTGATGATCATAGGGGAGTCAAGAATTCCGGCTGACCCGGACCTGACAAGGCTCATTTACGACGGCCGGATTCACCTGCCGCGCGGCGTCGGTGAGCCGTGGACTACTCGCCGACAAGGACGAGCGGACCTTCCGCCTTGGGCACACCGCCGCGCCGCTCTCGGCTCACGGCGAACTTCAGCGCCGTCGCGACATGTTTGTCGGGGTGGAAGTGCACGCGTGCATCGCCCGTCTCCGGAGCTACGCGGAACACGCCGCCATCGACCGGGATTGGATACTGTGGATCGATGACCCAGAGCTGGTAATCCTGATCGTCCGCCAGCGGAGGAAGGTGAGACACGCGAAGGAGACCATCCTGATTCTCCGGGTCCCAAACGGCGATGGCAGTCGCTTCTGGCGAGTCGCCAAGGAGCGAAGTGAGCGCGGCGATCTTCAGTCTTGCGAGGTTCCCTTCGCCACGCAGACGAGACTCGAGTTGAGTGATTCGCCTTTCACTTTCAGCGAGACGCCGGGCCGCGGTCGACGCGGCGTTCCGGGCGAGTTCCTGCTCGCGTGCGGAGAGGATCGCGCCGGCCTCGAGCTGATTGCGCAGAGTCTGAGCCTCGAGTTCCGCCACGGTGCGTTCATCGCGAACACGGGCGAGCTCCGCGCGAGTGCCGAGGTGCAGGTTCGCCAGTGCGAAGGCGAGCGTCGCGAATCCAGCCGCGAGAGCCCAGGGGACCCATCGCGCCGCCATCATTGGTGCGGGGCGCCCCGGCGTTGCACGGATGGGCAACGAAGCGAGGATCTTGCTCTTCAATTCCCGTGGAGGTTCCGCATCGGGGGAGCCGGCATACGCGTAGCCAGCCGCCGTTTCGTGCAGCGAGGCCACCAGAACGCGGAGTTCGTCGCTGTCGCGCATCGCATCCACGAAGGCGCGCCGCTCCGAGCCCTCGAGCAGGCCGAGGACATAGAGCGAAGCGAGTTCTTCCTGGCGTTCGTCAATCATCGCGCCGCCTCACTGCATCGCGGAGTTTCAGCAATCCGCGACGGATTCTCGCCTTGATGGTTCCCAACGGCTCGGAGAGCCGCTCGGCTATCTCCTGCTGCGTGAGTCCGGAATAGAACGCGAGTTCCAGCGCGGCCTTCTGCTCGAGGGGCAGGGCCGCAACGGCGGTTCTCAAAGCTCGTGCCTGCTCCTGAAACGCGAGATGGTCTGTTGCCGCGGGGGTGCTTTGGGCGCCTGGTTGCAAATCCTCCGCGCCCAGTTCGAGCAGGGTGGAGCGGCGCTGTCGTTTACGCACACGGTCGATCGCCCGATTCCGCGTGAGCGTGACCGCCCAAGCGAAGGCGGTCCCGCGGCTGGCGATGAAATCCGCCGCGCGTTCCCACATCGTAACAAACACCTCCTGGATTACGTCCTCCGCCTCCTTCTCGTCGCGCAGAACCTTGAGCGCGATGGAATACAACGGGCGGGAAAAGCGGTCGTAGAGCTCGGCGCAAGCGGCCTTCTCGCCTGCCGCCATCCGACGAAGTAGCTCTGCATCGTGTACGTTGCGGTCGTCGGACTCGAATGAAGGAGCGGGCGGCATCAGAGAATCTCCGCAATCCGGAGGACAGCGGCGAGCGCGGCCCGGCGGGAATGCCAGGTTCGCAGTTGGCAGCATCGAAGCAAGTAGCACTCAGGATTCATACGCGCAGGGCAGGCGAGGGGATGCGGCGGGGGTGGAGTTGGCGAGGCAATATCGCTTGGCCAACGGGATTGCTACAGCACCGCCATTCCGGCGAGGCCGAGAATCAGCAGCGCAGCGAGCACGATGAGGATGGAGCGTTCGCGGGAGGTGAGTGGAAGAGGCATCTTTTAAAAGCCCAGAGGTTGCAGCGTGGTCACGAGCGTTTGCACCAGCGAGTCGTCGGCTAGGTCGTTCCAGGGGCGGTTGGAGGAGATTCGCACGAACAATTGATCGCCTTCCCGACTGAAGCCGTGATTCCACGCGAGCTTCAGCAATGCTCCAGGCGAGCGGGGATTGAGGTTTGTCAGGAGTCGCCCGTCGTAGAAGTGCCAGAACCAAACGTATTGAGGGAAGCGTTCATTCCTGAAGAGGCGCGACTCTGCAAGCGGCAGCGGGCCACTCGGCGTCGTAAGCGTTGCCCGTCCTTCTGAGCGCGACTCCTCCACCCACCCGCTGCCTGGCCAACAGGCGTCGGGCGTGTGCATGGCCACGAGGCTCACGGGGGCCTGGCCCGCTCGCCAGTAGGCGAGATACACGGTGACTTGGTGAACTCCCTTCGGAGTTTTTTTCAGATAGGTCCGCTGAATCAGCGTGTCCGTCTGGAGGGTAGACGTGAACTGATAGATCGAGTCGTCAGTCGCGACCGTCCAGCCCGGAGCATGTGCGGGCAGGATCGTTTCCAAGTCCGGAACGGCCGCATCGCGACGAGGCGAAGCGCTCGTGTTGATCTGAAACAACGCCGCGACTGCCACCGCCGCGCTCAGCCCGAGCGCGAGCAGGCGACTCGGTGCGCCCGCCTTCAGAGATCTCGAGTAGGCGCGAGGCGCGTCATCCGCCGCCGTCGGTTTCTCAATCAGACGTGCCAGTCCGAACAGGGCGGCGGCCGTGAGACCCAGCACGGCGAAGCCGGTCCAGTCGTGCCAGGCGCCGGCGATGTCAACGCCGGCGTTCGCCAGCAACGTGAGTGCAAGCGAGCGTGCGAAGTTCATCGCCAGAGCGAGCAACGGGGCCGCAACGATAATCGCGACGCGAGCCCAGGGCCGCCGCACGAGCGTCGCGGAAAAGAAGAAGCCAGCGAACACGCACGAGATCAGTGAGCGCACTCCGCTGCAGGCGTCCTCCACGCCGACGGTGGCGCGAGCGAGGCTGATCACGTTACCTTCGCGGGTGGCGGCGATCCCCAGCAGGTGCAGCGCGCGGACCACGTTTTCGGAGACGGCGAGTTGCAGCCCAAGCGTCAACCGCGTGTAAGTTCCTGGCGGCATCGGGGCTGTGAGC
>JAEYQF010000401.1 GCA_023410155.1 Verrucomicrobiota bacterium
GGAAGCTTCCTTGCGCACATGTTACCCGTGCTCCAAACCCTAGACGACTGCGAGTCGATCCGCGCTCTCCGGGGGCAGATAGAAGCCGGTGTCCTTCATTCCGAGCGGACCGAAAATGCGCTCCGCAAAAAACTGCTCGAGGGTCTGACCGGAAACTACCTCGACGAGATAGCCGAGCACATCGGTGCCGTAGCCGTAGTCGAAGGCTTCGCCGGGGTGATTCGCGAGCGGAAGCGTCGCGAGACGCTTCACGGCGTCGGCGATCGTCTCGTCATGATTCATGAGATACCAGCCGTAGAGATTGGCTTTCTTGTAGTCCTCGATCGCCAAGAAATCGCCGTAGGTCAGCCCCGCAGTGTGTGTCAGCAGATCGCGAATCGTGATCTGGCGCTTTGCGGGGACGGTGACGTATTTCACGTCAGCCGGAGAGCCAGGAGGCGGCGGCACGGCGACCACGGAGTGCGAGAACTCGGGGATGAATTTCGCGACGGGATCGTTGAGGAGAAAATGCCCTTCCTCGTAGAGCATCAGCGCGGCGACGGTCGTCACGGCTTTACTCATCGAAGCGATGCGGAAGATCGTGTCCGTCTCCATTGGGACGCCGTTCTCGATGTCCTGCGGTCCGTAGGCTTTGAACACCGCGTCCTTTCCGTCGCGTTTCACCAGCATGACCGCACCGGCCAGTCGCCCCGCTTCGATCTCGGTCTCGATCACGCGATCGAGACGTTTCAGGCGTTGTGTGTCGAAACCGAGCGCTGCGGGATCGGCGGCAAGCGTGGAGAAACCAAGCGTGACGGCAGCCACAGTCGCAACCGCAGCCCGAAAGAAAGAGGTAGGACGCATGACGAAATCGTGCACGGCAGAGCTGTCGCTGAAAATCCCGAACTGCGGGCTTTTGCAGCGGCATCGAGCCGATAAGGTCGGCGGCGATGTCCTTTCTCCCGCCCAACGATCGCGTGCAGTGCGTGCAGAGTTTCGAGGAACTGCTCACGCGGAAGTTCGATGGCCGGATCAACGCGCTCTGCTGGCCACGCGTCCTTCAAGGCGACTTCTCCGCCGTCGTCGCCGCGCTCGGTGCCGGGGAAGGCATCGTGGCGCTCGACGAAGACCGGCTGCAGTCGCTCGATCTCACCCGCGAAGGTCGCCTGGCCGTGGAAACCATGCTGATCGATCTGCGCCGCTTACGGCATCACGGCCTCGATCCGGCACTGAACTGCATTCATACCTACCCGCGCGACGAATCGGCGAGCGTGGTGGCGACGGATGTGTTCTCGTTTCACGCCGACAGCGCACCGATCGAAGCGGCCACCTGGCTGTGCACCTATCACGGTGCCTGGAGCGAAGGGGTGCCAAACGAAGCCGCGCTGCGACGCATCGACGTGCCGGAGACGCGCGCCGCGCTGTTGCGTGAATACGGCGGCGACGACGACGCTGGCTTCGCTGAGTTCATGCACGAGCAGTGCTACGATCTGCACTATGTTCCGACGGACGAGGCGTCGATCTACCCCTTCGGTCACTTCAATCTTTGGCGCATCGCGGTGGAGTATCCCGGCAGCCCGGTGCCACCCTGTATTCACCGTGCCCCTACCACACGACCCGGCGATCCGCCGCGCCTGCTGTTGATCAGTTGATGACGCCGCGGTGGGACTGCACTAGCGCCGGCGGGCCGCTTTCGGTGCGCCGCGCTTACCTCCCGGATACTTCGCCGGTGCGCGGGCCGCCTTCTTGTAGTCGCCGCTCTGGAGCGCATTGATCTGATCGCGCAGGAGCGCCGCCTTTTCGAACTCCAGTCGACTCGCCGCCGCCTGCATCTCGTCCTCGAGTTCCGCGATCACCGTGGCGACATCGTCGGCAGCCTCCGCGACCGCGGCCTCCTCCTTTTCTCCCGAGCCGTCGTAAACGTGCAGACTGGCCTGCGCGGCGCGCTTCACGCTGCGCGGCGTGATGCCGTGTTCGAGATTGTAAGCGAGCTGTTTTTCGCGGCGGTATTTCACCGTCTCGACGGTGCGGCGAATGGATTCCGTGATGTTGTCGGCGTAAAAGATCACGCGGCCTTTTTCGTGACGCGCGGCACGGCCGGCGGTTTGCACGAGGCTCGTTTCGCTGCGAAGAAAGCCTTCCTTGTCGGCATCGAGGATCGCGACCAGAGCGACCTCCGGGAGATCAAGACCTTCGCGGAGGAGATTAATGCCAATGAGCACGTCGAAGTTGCCGAGACGCAGGTTGCGGAGAATCTCGACGCGCTCAATGGCGTCGATGTCGGAGTGGAGATACTCGACGCGGATCTTGGCTTCGCGGAGGTAACTCGTGAGATCCTCGGACAGACGCTTTGTAAGAGTCGTGACGAGCACGCGTTCGCCGGCCGCGGTCGCCGCTTTGATTTCGCCGATCAGATGTTCGACCTGGCCCTTCGTCGGGCGAATCGTGATCTCGGGATCGAGCAGTCCGGTCGGCCGCACGAGTTGCTCGGCGACCACGGAGGACACCTTGAGTTCATACTCGGCGGGAGTCGCCGAAACGTAGAGGGTCTGCCCCGTCACCTTGAGAAACTCCTCGAAGGTCTGCGGCCGGTTATCGAGGGCGGACGGGAGGCGGAAACCGAAGTTAACGAGGTTCTCTTTGCGCGCGCGGTCGCCGTTGGACATGCCGCCGATCTGCGGGATGGTCGCGTGGCTTTCGTCGACCATGAGGATAAAATCCTTCGGGAAGAAATCGATCAGGCAGAACGGTCGCTCGCCCGGCGCGCGGCCGGTCAGGTGGCGCGAGTAGTTTTCGATGCCATTGCAGAAGCCCATTTCCTGCAGCATCTCGAGGTCGTAGTTCGTGCGCATGCGGATGCGCTGGGCCTCCAGATACTGACCTTTTTGCTCGAAATAGGCGACGCGCTCCTCGAGTTCGGCTTTGATGGCGGCGATGGCCGGATCAAGTTTCCCGCGGGAAGTCACGTATTGATTGGCCGGATACAGGTCGAACTGCTCGAGCGTGCGCATCACCTCGCCGGTGGTCGGATCGAATTCGCTGATGGCCTCGACCTCGTCGCCGAAGAACTCCACGCGCAGTCCATGCTCGAGGTAAGCCGGCATCACGTCGACGACATCGCCCCGCACACGGAACGTGCCGCGCTTCAGGTCGTAGTCGTTTCGATCGTAGATGTTGTCCACGAGCCGCTCGAGGAAACGGTTGCGGCCCAGCGTGGCGCCGCGGCGGATGGGAATGCGCAGCGCGGTGAACTCCTGCGGTGAGCCCAAGCCGTAGATGCACGAGACGCTCGCGATCACGATCACATCGCGACGGGAGACGAGCGAACTGCTGGTCGCGATGCGCATGCGCTCGATCTCCTCGTTGATCGAGGAATCCTTCTCGATGTAGGTGTCGCTCGAAGCGATATAGGCCTCGGGCTGATAGTAGTCGTAATAGCTGACGAAGTATTCGACGGCGTTGTGCGGAAAAAAGTTTTTGAACTCAGAGTAGAGCTGCGCTGCGAGCGTCTTGTTGTGCGAGATGATGAGCGTGGGGCGATCGCAGCGCGCGATCACGTTGGCCATCGTGAACGTCTTTCCCGAGCCGGTGACGCCGAGGAGCGTTTGATGGCGGTTGCCGGCCTTGATCGAGGCCACGAGCTTGTCGATGGCCTGCGGCTGGTCGCCCGTGGGCTGGTATTCGGCGTTGAGTTGAAAAAGCATCGGGCGTGAGGCAGCCGACAACCTGTGCGGGTTTGCTCAAAAATCCACTCTATTGGCCGGCGGAAAGATCCGGCTTTTCTACCGACCAGTAGCGGGAGTCATGGCAGGAACTGCGTCACCGCGCCGGTTGCGAAGAAGGCGCGAAGCGAGCATCGTGCGAATTACTCCCCACCCGCTCCATGTCCAAAGTCATCGTTTCGACGCTTTACGATTCCGACGTTTTCAAAATGGCGTGCCGGCAGTTCGATCAGGCCGCCGACGCAATCAACCTTCCGGAGGCGCTGCGCGATCGCACCAAGTATCCGAAACGCTGCCTCGCCGTGGCGCTGCCGATCAAACGCGACGATGGCAGCATCACGGTTTTCGAGGGCTACCGCGTGCAGCACAATCTCTCGACCGGCCCGTCGAAGGGCGGGATTCGTTTCCATCCGTCAGTGACGATCGGTGAAGTCGCCGCGCTCGCGATGTGGATGAGTTGGAAGTGTTCGCTCGTCGGCCTGCCCTTTGGCGGCGCGAAGGGCGGCGTGATCGTCGATCCGCGGCAGCTCTCGCTCGGCGAACTGGAGCGCTTGTCGCGTCGCTACATGCAGGAAATGGTGACCTTTTTCGGCCCGCATACCGATGTGCCTGCGCCGGATGTTGGCACAAACGAGCAAGTGATGGGCTGGATGGTGGACACCTATGCGAATCACGCCGGGCACATCGAGCCGGCGATCGTGACCGGCAAACCGATCAGTCTGGGCGGATCGCAGGGGCGCCGGGAAGCCACCGGCGCGGGCGTCGCGTATTTGGTTACCAAATACCTCGAAGACCTGCAGATTCCGCTGCGGGAGACGACCGTGGCGGTGCAGGGGTTCGGCAACGTCGGCAGCGAAGCCGCCCTCGCTCTGGCCAACTACGGTGCCAGGGTGATCGCAATCTCCGACTATACAGGCGCCATCTACAATCCGCAGGGAATCGACGTGAAAAAGGCCCTCGCCTACGTCGCCTCACAACGCGTGCTGCATAATTTCGATGGCGGGGAATCGATCACCAACGAACAACTGCTGGAGCTGGAGTGCACGGTGCTGGTGCCGGCGGCACTGGAGCGCGTGATCACCACGGAAAACGCCGCACGGCTGCGCTGCAGGCTCCTGGCCGAGGCGGCCAACGGCCCGACAACCAATGGCGCCGACAAGATCATCGAAGCTCGCGGCGACATCGAGGTCATCCCCGACGTGCTGTGCAATTCTGGCGGCGTGATCGTCTCGTATTTCGAGTGGCTGCAAAACCTGCAAAACTTCTACTGGGATCGCGACGAGGTGCTGAAGAAGCTCATTGCGATTCTCGACAAGGCCAAGGAGTCGGTGGAATACCAGAGACGGAAGTTCAAGTTCAGCCGCCGCCTCGCCGCGCTCACACTCGGCATCCAGCGCGTCGCTGACGCGAAGGCCGCGCGAGGTTTGTTCCCGTGACTTTTTTCGCTGATGCTTCGCAATTGCTCGCGCTTCCTCACGGCAGCCTCACAGGATGAGGCCGCCGGTTGACGCTGGCCAATCCCTCTTTCCTGCTCATGAACAAGGTCACGAAAGCAATCGCCTCGGAAATGCTTCCCAGCTCGGAGATCCCGGTCACCCAGGATCTGCTCAAGCGAAGCACAAAGACGAGTTACATCACCCGGCTGCTCTGGAACTCGCTCCCTTATTCCCACTACGGATATGGAATCTATCACGCTGCGCGTTTGGCTCGTCTGCTGAAGTTGCCTGCGATCAGTGTCATCGAATTCGGCGTGGCCGGCGGAAACGGCTTGGTGGCGATGGAAAACCACGCGAACGTCATTCAGAAGCTCACGAAGGTTAAGATCGAGGTGTATGGATTCGATACCGGCTCAGGCATGACCGCCCCGGTCGATTACCGAGACATGCCGTATCGCTTCGCGCCTGGAAACTACAAGATGAACGTGCCGAAGCTGAAGGCGAAGCTCACGAAGGCGAAGCTGGTTCTCGGCGAGGTGCAGAAAACAGCTCCCCGATTCTTCGAAGAGCAAAAGCCTGCCCCCATTGGCTTCGCGGCCTTCGACATGGACTACTACTCATCGACCATGCACGCGTTTTCGTTGTTCGGTGAGGGACAGGACGACAAATACTTTCTCCCCCGTTTGCAGTGCTACTTCGACGATATCATCGGCCACGAGGTGTCATCCTATAACGATTTCGTCGGCGAGCTCGCGGCCATCAGCGACTTCAACCAGGCAAACGAGAACGTGAAGATCGCCGAAAGCCGCGTGTTTAGGAAATATCCGCTGAACTTCGAGTGGCATCATCAGTTCTACGTGATGCACCGCTTCACGCACCGCCTCTACAACACCTACATCAGCTCGGCGAAGCCCAAATCCCTCGCGCTGGAGAGCTGAAGCAAGGCTCAGCGAGCGAGCAGGCCGCGCAGCTTCTGTCGCAGCCCCACCCGGGGGGCCGGTTGCTGCGTCGGAGTTGCGACCGCTTGGGGCGCCGGAGTTGCGGCGACCGAGGCTGCCGGGACCGGGATACGCAGCACGCCTCGGAAGAGCTGGGGATTGGTGCCGTTGTAAGGCGAGAGACCATACGCCACCTCGTGCGAAATGATCTCGAAGCCGTGCTCCCTAACCACCCGACGTTTGAATCGAGCTGCGCTGAGGAAACGACGATATTGGTTTCGGTAGGCTTTCTCGACCACCTTGCTCCGATCGGCATTGGTCTTGAATTCGACGAAAATACGCGTGCCGGGAGGCAGAAGCTCTTTGATGGCTCGGAAGAACCGCTTCTCGTGGCGCGTCGGGATATTGTGCAGGAGGAAGCGAGCATAGACCACGACATCGCGCCCCTTGGCATGCACCAGCCCGATACGTCCGTGACTGAAGAACTGCCTCAGCTCATCGACCAATCCGACATCGACCACCTTGAAACTGCAATGACCCGGCAGCGTGCGGCCCTCCAGCGCGCGACGGGCATTCAAGACAGCCGCCTTGGAGCGGTCTGAGGCAAGAACCTCAAATCCTTGCTCGGCGAAGTAGAGCGAGTCCCGACCGTTGCCACATCCGCACTCGAGAATCAGGGTCTTCGGCTGCAATTGCGGAGCCACGAAGCGAGCGAAGGATGATGGTTCTTCTGGCTCCTTATGGTCGCGATAGTATTGCCGCCAATGCAGCCGGCTCAGCTGCCAGGGCAGCAGCAGATAGCTCTCGGTTTGTTTACGGGTGGGACCGAAGTGGGTGAAGCCAGGGTCCGGAATTCGCCATTCCGTTCCGTAGAAATGGGCGAGCATATCCTCCGCCGCGACCGGCGCGCTGACGGTGAAGTTCCCCAACTGCACCTCGCGCATCTGGAAGAGCTCGGGTTTCCACTTCAGCGCAGGCCCATGATACCCGTAGGATGCCTCGTATTCGTTGTTCTCGTGGAACCACGAGTAGAAGATGTCCATCTTGAACTCCGTCCCAGGTATCATCACCCAGGTGTGGGTCTTCTTCACCAACACTTGGTAGCCCTCGTCGATGAGGAAGCGGCAGATCCGGATAAACTCAGCTCGGACGGTTTTCGGGGTCCGGTGGCTGGACGTGTAGCAGGTGTCGAAATCGTTGTCGTGACCGATGAAGTTCTTCTCCCGGATCGCGCCGAGCATGGTGCCGTAAGTGACTTGGAGGTCGACGCCGAACCGGTCCTTCAGCTTGCGCTGCAATTCCCAGAACAGCTCGGTTATCCCCTTCTGCCACGCTTGATCCCGCTGAATGGAGAGATTCAGGATGCCGTATTTGTTGAACACGTATCCCTGCTCGAGGAGTTCGAACAACTCGGCGGCCCGGCTGCTCGTCGCGCCCTTGTGGATGTAGCTGGTCCCATGATCCACGATCGGCAAGATGACGCCCATGCACTCGACTTGAAGCTCATCCTGCGGCCCGAGGTAGTTCCACAGCTGACACAGGCGGCGAGCCCAACCGACCTCCCGCACGCCGCCGTTGAACTCGACCGGCGCGCACGCGGTCGTGTGTGCGACCTTCCGCCCGTTCAGGAGAATCGTAACAGTCGGGTTCGGCGTTCCGCGAGGATCTATGAACCAGCCCTTGATGATTTTAGGCTTAATTTTCTGAACGAGACCGACGGGAGTTTGAAGCATGGAAATATCAAGTTGCGGTCCAAAATCCGGCGCCTCTTCAGAAGTGAAGCGTGGTTTCAGGAATCACGAGACCGTTAAGCATGGAACGAAGTAATCCATCAGGATTCCTCCGATCGGAGACAAGCGATTTTCCGCGCATGTGTCGTCCTCCCTAGCTGCGCACAGCGATGATCCGGCACACTTTCGGATCAATCTCGTCCTGCACAGCCCAGCCAGTCGCCTGTTTCAGGTAGGTCACCTTCAGGCCACACTTGTCGATCAGTTCCGCTTTGAGATCGGACGGCTTTATCACGCGCTGGAAGTGCCCCCTGAAACGCTTGCCGAACGCCGGATCTTTTTCCGGGAAAAACTCCGCACAAAGAATCCACTTCTTTGGCAACTGCTCATTCAGGGCGGAAAACATCCGAGCCTGATTCTTCCCCGAAATGGCGTGCAGCAAGAGGCGCAGATACACGACCACGGTCTGGCCGGACTCGAGCGCATTTCGCACGGCAGGGGATTCCAACTCCGCCTTGAGTTGATCCACCTTTCGAACGTCGACCTTCGAAAAAGTGCAACGCGTGCGCAGGCCCCCCGCTTTGGCCTCCGCGGCAGCCTTCGCGATGGCCTCAGTCGAAAGATCACTCGCCACGACCGAGAAGCCCTCGCGCGCAAAAAAGAGCGCATCTCCGCCATTGCCACATCCCAGCTCGAGAATCAGCGCCCCCGGAGGAAGTTTCGGCAACACGAAGCGGGCGAAGTCCGACGGCGGCGAGATGGGAGCGTCCCGGTAATATTGTTTCCAATACAGCCGCGAAACTTGCGTTGTCCGGAGAAGATACGCGCGATCGAGTTTACGTGTTTCCGTGTAGTGAGAGAACCCGGGGTCCGGGATTCGCCAATTCGGGCCGTAAAAATGGCAGAGCAGATCTTCGGCCGCTTCGGGAACGTTCACGGTGAACGCACCGAGCTTGACCTCGCGCATGCGGAAGAACGCTTTGCTTCGCGTGACCACCGGGCCGTGGTGACCATACGAAGCTTGGAATTCCCCGTTTTCACCGAACCATGCGAAGAAGATATCCAGTTTGAACTCCGTGCCGGGCACCATCACCCAAGTGTGGGAGCGCTTCACCTTCAACTGGTAGCCCGAGTCGATCAGGAACTCGCAAATCTTCGTAAACTCCACCTGCACTTTGCGCGCCGTCTTGTGCCGCGAGATGTAGCACGTGTCGAAGTCGTTGTCGTGACCGATGAAATCGCCTTCGCGGATCGCACTTAGTAGCGTGCCATAAGTGACCTGCAGGTTTACGCCGAACGCTTTTTTCAGCTTCTTCTGCAATTTCCAGAACAACTTGCTGATGCCTTTTTGCCAGGCCAAGTCCTTCTGAATCGAGAGCGCCAGAACGCCATATTTGTTGAAGACGTAGCCAGCATCCAACTGCGCGAAAAGTTCCTCAGACCGGCTCACGTTGTTCTTCTTCGAACAATAGTGGTAGCCGTGCCGCATGGGCAGAATCTTCCCGCCACACCGGACTTCAACGCGGTCCTCCGGACCGAGAAATTTCCATAATCCCCGGAGCTTCCTGGTAAATCCCACTTTAGCGGGACTCCCATTGAACTTGGCCACCTGGCACGCCACGGTCGTTGCCACCGTCCTGCCATTGAGCACGATCTCCACGAGTGCTGATCGAGCGGGGTCAGAAGCCACCGCCCAGCCAGTCACGGCGACGGGTTTGACTTGTGCCACGAAGCCCAGCGCAGCGTCGGGAACGGCACGAGTGATGACGTCGGGGACGCTCTCGTTTGCCGCGGGCGTTTTCTTAGCTTCACGACCGAGCAGACGCCGCACTCGAGTGACCAACGGATTCAACATGGAGGCCACAAACCAATGGCGCCCTCCTGAGGCGGGCGAGTGAAAAGCTCGGGAAATTATCCCGGGGATGTCAGCCCGCCTCCTGCGCTACGGCAAATCCCGCAAGTCTCGCCCCACGCGGCGAAGGCGTTTCCGCAAGGCGAGCCGCGCCAGCAAATGGCTCGCTACCGGCAACGTCAGAAACTGGAAGAAGATGGCTGCAAAGATCTTCAAGCCGACCTCCTCGCCTCCCAAGTCGATCCACAGCCCGACGAGCAGGAGAAAGAGGCCCAGCGTCATGCCCTTGCCCAGCGCGTGGGCACGACAAAACACGTCGGGGAAGCGCCAGAGGCCGATCATCGCGACCAGAATCACGAGCGCACCCAGCAACATCAGGATGGCCGACGAATACGCGATCCATGGGCTCATGCGTCAGTCCTCCTCCCCTTCATCGCGGGATGTCCCGGTTCCCCGGCCGTCCAGCGTGCGCTCGAGATAGAACACCAAGGCAACGGTGCCGAAAAAACCGAGCGACGAAATGATCAACACCAGCTCGATGAACAGCGGAGTTTCCCACCATCGCGACAACAGCACCGTCATCCCGACCGCGGACAACACCACCGCATCGAAGGCCAGCACCCGATCGACGATCGTGGGGCCGCGCGCCAGGCGCCAAACGCCGATCAGCGTCGCAGCCACCAGGATCAAAAACGTGAGCAGAAGAATCTCGGTGATCATCGGGTGAACGCGAGGATGCCGCTCTTGAGGGTTCGATCGATGGCTGCGTTGACGGCGGCGGCATCATCGCAGTCGAGCACGTGCAAGGTGAAAGACGACAGGTCCGGCGTGATCTCCAGCGTGGTGGTGCCGGGCGTCAGGGAGATGCAGTGTGACAACAGCAGCGCCTCGAACCGGCTCAATCCGCCTGTCTCATAACGAACAATCGCCGGCGAAAGGCTGCCCGAGGAACGGAACAAGGCCGCCTTTGCGATCTGCCAGGAGGCGAGCAGGAACTCCCAGGCGAACACGAACACGAATCGAACGACTGCGACGGTGCGTCGCACATACCCATGACTGTTGAGCACGGGCCGGAACAGCGCGATCAGCCCGAACCCCACCAGCAGCCCGATGACGAATGCACCTCCCGAAGGTTGCGGCTGGAGAAAAAGCCAGATCAGAGCGACCAGGAGATTGAGCGAGAGCGACAAGATCATGTGGCCCCTCCGTTCGAGATGCGGATGACGTGCTCGATGTAGTGGCTGCGATCGACGAGTTGGCGCGCCGCTTCCTTCGCGATGCGCAACACGTGTTCGGCGCCCAGCCCGATGCCGAGCGAGAGCACGGTCATGCCCGCAGCGACCGCCGTCATCGGTTTCCAGCGCGCGTCGTCCAACCGCAGCAGGATGTGATCCTCGGTCCGCCAGAAGGTGGCGTTCCAAATCTTCAGCATGCTGAACAACGTGAGCACGCCCGCCAGCAGAGCCACGACCACGAACACCCATTGTCCCTGCCGCAGGCCCTCGACGACGATCATGTATTTACCCCAGAACCCACTCAGAGGCGGCAGCCCGGCGAGCGACAACGCCTGCACCAGGAAAACGAGACCGAGCACCGGAGCCACACTCCAGAGCCGCCCGGATTTCGTGAGATCGTCGCTGCGATTCAGCACCACCGCGACACCGCCGACCATGAAGAGCGACGATTTCACCACGATATGGTGGATCACGTAGAAGATCGCAGCGGCAAACGCATATTCGGTGAACAAACCGATCGCCAGGACCATATACCCGATCTGGCTCAAGATATGAAACGACAGGATGCCGCGGATGAAATTGCGCGACACCGCACCGAGCACGCCGAAGAGCATGGTGAGCGTCGCTAGCCACGCGAGGGACTGGTGCACCACCCACAAGCCCGGCGGCAAGACCTGGCCGAAGATGCGATGCAGCACATAAACGCCGACCTTCGACAGCATGCCCGCGAACCGCGCAGCCAGCGGACTGGGCAGCACCGGATAGCTATTGGG
>JAEYQF010000282.1 GCA_023410155.1 Verrucomicrobiota bacterium
CTTCGAGGGAGTTTTTTCTCAACTCAAACTTCCCGCCGATCTCGCCGTCGATGGCGTGGAACTCGAGGGCGAAGTGATTTTGCCGGGTCCAAATGGTGAGACGCCGGCCCGTGCGACAGTCTCGATCCGCGGCGGGGGTCTCGTCTCCGGTAGCGAAGGGAAGTTCGAGGTCCGGGTGACCGGCAGCGACGGAGATGGACAGACTCTCCAAGTCGAAGGATCGCTCGTCGCAGCGATGGACACGCCCCGCACGCTGCAGCGGCTCGCATTTACCTCGAAGTCCTCGGTCACCGGCGAAAAGTTTCCGCAGGGCGTCCGTCTCGGGTTGGACGTGACGGCAACTCGCACCGACACGGGCGAAGATTACCAGCTCTCCGCCTCGAGCGACGGACGGCGACTCGCCGAGCTGAAGGCCGCCTACACCCGTGACGGTCATCGCATCCGTGGGACCTGGGATGTGGATGCGAGTCGCGGCGATGTTGCGCCCTTCCTCCTCGGTCAGCGGCTGCCGGAATTCGTCGCAAAAGGGGAGGGGAGTTTCCATACCGACGGCGCCTTCTCCGAGGTCCATGCGAGCGGTCGGCTCGATGCCACCGCGGAGGGTCTTGAAGTCCTGAGCCCAGAGCTCTCGCCGCTCGGACGCGTGAGTGTTGTCGCCGATTTCGACGTTTTGCAGCACGGACTCGCAGTGCGGGTCGAGCGTTTCAGCGGCGAGTTCCGCGGCGGCGCGCCAGTCGCGAGCGTGCGCGCGCTTCAGCCGTTCGAGTTGGTTACCAACACCGGAGAACTCCGCGTCGCTGATCCTTCGAAAGATCTGGTCGCGCTCTCGTTGCAGGGCTTGCCCGTGTCGTGGGCCGCGGTGCTGCTGGGAGATCTGCGTGCGACGGGAGCCGACGTCCGCGGCGAGTTCGTGGCGAGTGCGCGCGATGGTGGACTGGCCTTCAGAACCGTTTCGCCGCTCGCCCTCGCAGGTCTCTCTCTCTCCGAAAAGGACGAGCCTCTGCTGAAGAATCTCGATGTCGCGCTGTCGCTTTCAGCCGACTACACGCCAGCCGGCTGGCAGGCCGAGTTGTCGGATCTTTCCGTCTCCACCGGCGGCAAGCTACTTTTGTCGATGCACGCCAAGGCTGGACAGCTCGCTGGCGCGCGCGAGCCGATCAAAGCCACCGGCGACTGGCGGGCCGACCTGCCGCTTGTCCTTCTCCAGCCGGTCGCCGCCTCGAGTGGCGCCAGTCTGCTGTCGGGTATCGCGAGCGGTGAATTCAGCGCGAGTCTCGATGGCATCAAGGCCCTGCAAGCACGCGTCGGGTTGCGCGATCTGGCCGCACCGACGGGTGAGACGCTGCCGACGGTCGCTCTCGATTTGCGCGCTGACATCGGCGAGGACGGCAAGATCACGCTTCACGCGCCGATGATCGTGGAGCGCGAAGGCAAGAAGTCCGACCTCACCATCTCCGGCACGGTCCTCCCGGCGGGCAACAACATCACCGTCGACGCCCGTCTCACCAGCGAACAACTCCTCGTCGAGGATCTGCGGCTCTTTGCATCGGTGCTCGTTGGCGACGAGGCGGCACCTGCGCCGAAACCGGATGTGCGCGATGCCGAGCCGTTCTGGACCGGCGTCGAGGGACAGGTCGCTCTCGCGATCAAGAAGGTCGTTTACGGCGGTGCATTCGAGGTGACTTCAGTGGAGGGCACGCTGCGCCTCGATAACAGTTCGATGAACTTCGAAGGCGTCCGCGCCGTGTTCGGCAAGGACAGCGATCTCCGCCTCGGCGGCGGCATGAAGTTCACGCCCAAGAACCGGCGACCCTATTCCTTTGCCACCGGCTTTCAGATCCAGAATTTCGATACGGGGCCGCTCTTCCGCGCGATCGATCCGGCAAAGCTTCCGACCGTCGACTCACGCGTCACCATCATCACCCGCGTCGCCAGCGAAGGTCGTAATCTCACCGACGTGGCTGAGCGCGCGCGCGGCGATGTGCTGGTGACCAGCCGCGGAGGAGTTTTTCGGGCGCTCGGGCTGCCCGGAAACTATCTTGACCGCGCCGAGTCGGCGGTCACCACGCTCGGCGGTCTCGTCAGTTCGTCCAACGCCGCCCGTGTGCAGTCGTTTCTGCACCTCAGTCGCGCCCTCGCCGACATCAAATTCGATCAGCTCAACGTCTCCGCCACGCGCGACAAGAGGCACAATCTCCAGCTCAACGAGTTCACCCTCATCTCGCCCGAAGTCCGCCTCACCGGCTCGGGCTCGATCCAGCATTTGCCCGGCAAGTCATTCCTCGAGCAACCGCTCGACATGACGCTCAACCTCGGCACCCGCGGCCAGATTGGCGACTGGTTGAAGCAACTCAACGTGCTCGATCAGAAGCAGCAAGACAGCCTCGGTTACACCAGCATCAAGACGCCAGTGCGGCTCGCTGGCACGCTAGAGCGACCGGATGTCACCGAGTTCGCCAAAGGTCTTGCCGAAGCCGCTCTGGAAAAGAGCGGCCTGTTCAACGGGCTGCTCGGCAAATAACGCAGAGGCTCCGGTCGATCTCTGCTCGGAGCGACTCGGTGCGGACAAGGTCCCGACCCGGTCCGGCTTCAGGCGCGACCCGGTTCGGATGTTGGCTCGAGTCGAGCCGCAAGGAGGCGCGAGTCGCGATGCGATCGCACTGGCACGCGGGCTGCGGTCTTGCGCGGAGGCGTTCACCTGTCTCACGCTGCGACCGTTTTTTTCGCCATGACCTCACCGAAACTCCCGCGTCTCCCGCGTCCTTCCGGACTGGCGGTCATGCGCTGGGGATTCTCGGCGTGGACGCTCCTGGTCTTCGTCTTCCTCTACGTGCCCATCGCGGTGCTGGTGGCGTATTCGTTCAACGAGTCTCGACTGAACATCGTTTGGACCGGCTTCACCTGGAAATGGTATGACCAGCTCTGGTCGAATACACCGTTGATGCGCGCGCTGCAGAACAGCCTCGTGATCGCGGGCATCACGACCGCCGCATCGGTGGTGATGGGCACAGCGAGCGCGTGGCTGTTGCACCGATACCGATTTCGCGGCGCGCGGATTCTGCAGACGTTGATCGGCGTGCCGATGATGATGCCGGAAATCATCATGGGCATAAGCCTCCTGGTGTTCTTCGCTTCGATCTCGATGAAGCTCGGCTTCACGACGGTCATCATCGCGCACATCACGTTTTGTTTTCCGTTCGTGATGGTCGCGGTGCAGGCGAGGCTGGCGGGGCTCGATCCCGCGCTCGAGGAAGCCGCGCTCGATCTGGGCGCGACGCCGCTGCAGGCGTTCCGTCTCGTGATCGTGCCGTGCCTGCGACCGGCGATCGTGGCAGGCGGGCTGATGGCGTTCACGCTTTCGATGGATGAGGTGATCGTGACCTACTTCACCGCGAGCCCGGGCTCGACGACGCTGCCGCTGCGCGTCTTCGGCATGGCCAAGGTCGGACTCAATCCCATGCTCAACGCGCTCTCCGCCGTGTTCATCGTGGCGACCATCGCTTTCGTCTTGTTCTCCGATTACCTGAAGAAACTCAGTCGTTGAAACCCATGAAACGTCTACGTCCCCTCCTGCTCACGGTGCTCGCCGCCGTCTTTGTGTCCGTCGCCTCTGCGGCGAAGAAGAAGAGCGAACTCAATCTCTTCGCCTGGTCCGAATATGTTCCGCAATCGGTGATCGACGGTTTCACTGAGGAGACCGGGATCAAGGTCAATTATGAGACCTATGCTTCGGGTGAGGAGATGCTCGCCAAGCTGCTCGCCGGCGAGGGCGCCTACGACCTGATCCAGCCGCCGGACTACATCGCCGAGTCGCTCATCAAGAACAAGCTGCTCCGCCCGCTCGACGCGAAGAAGCTGCCGAACCTCAAGAATATCGCGCCCGAGTTTCTGCGCATGGCGCACGATCCCGAGCAGAAGTTCACGGTGCCATTCATGATTGGCACCGTCGGCATCGTGGTGAACACGGACGTAGTGAAAGAACCAATACGCGGCTACGCGGACCTGTTTCAGGCCAAATACAAGGACCGCATCGTGGTGGTGAACGACAACCGCGAGATCGTGAGCTGGGCGCTCGTCACCCTCGGCCTGGACCAGAACGACATCTCGGCGGCCAATCTGGCGAAAGCCCGCCCGCTCATCGCCGAGTGGGTGAAGTTGATCAAGGTTTACGACTCCGACAGCCCCAAGACCGCACTGCTCGGCGGCGATGTGGACCTCGGTGTGGTTTGGAGCGGGGAGGCCGCGCGCCTGTGGGAGGAGGACAAGAAATTTGCCTATATCCTGCCAGCGGAAGGTGCGCACCCGTTCGTGGATGTGATGGCGATTCCGGCCAAGGCGCCGCACGTGGATGCCGCACACGCGTTCCTCGACTACATCCTGCGGCCGGAAGTCAGCAAACTGATCTCCGATGAGTTTCCCTACACCAATCCCAACCAGGCCGCGCGTGAGCTCCTCTCCGAGGACCAGCTCGCGAATCCCGCGAGTTACCCGGAGGAGATGGATTATACGCACACGTTCCGCGACATCGGCAAAGGCGCCGCGGCGATCGATCAGTTGATGACTGATCTGAAGAGCGCTCAGTGAGCGGAATCGAGCTGTCACTCCTTCCAGGGGAGCGCCGTCCCGGCTGGGTGGGCTGGGCGCTCCTGACGCCGCTGATCCTGTGGATGGCGGCGTTTGTGGTCGTGCCGACCGCGATCCTGGCGGTTTACAGTTTCTGCCAGCGCGATGAACTCGGGCGGGTGGTCTTCGAGTTTTCCCTCGAGAGCTACGCCCGGGTCTTCAGCCCGACATATCTGGGGATCTTCGCGCGATCCATCGGCTACGCCGCGCTGACGACGCTGTTCTGCATCGTGATCGGGTTTCCGGCTGCATGGTGTATCGCGCGCGCCTCCGAGCGCTGGCGGTCGCGTTTGGTCGTGTTGCTCATGATTCCATTCTGGACGAGTTTTCTCATCCGCACGTATGCGTGGATCGCGATTCTGAAAGGCGAGGGGTTGTTGAGCGGACTGCTCAAGTATCTCGGGTTGATCAGCTCGCCGCTCGAGATCCTCTACACGCCGGGCGCGGTCGTGCTCGGTCTCGTTTACGCGTATCTGCCGTTCATGATCCTGCCGATCTACAGCAGCGCCGAGAAGCTCGACGGCGCGTTGATCGAAGCCGCGCACGATCTGGGCTGCGGTCCGCTCCGGGTGTTTTCGCATGTCATCCTGCCGCTGGTGAAACCAGGACTCTACGCGGGCGTGCTGATGGTGTTCGTGCCGGCGATCGGCATGTTTGCGATCACCGATCTCATGGGCGGCGCGCGCGTGCCCATGATCGGTAACGTGATCCAGAATCAGTTTTTCCAAGCCCGGGACTGGCCGTTTGGCGCAGCCCTCGGGTGTGTATTCACCCTGCTGTTCGTCTTGGCATATGCGCTGTGGCAACGTCGCGCGCAACCGATTCGGGAGGTCCGCTCATGATGAAGGCGATGGTCGAGTTGAAGGAAGTCACGAAGCGTTTCGGCAACTTCACGGCCGTGGACGCGGTGTCGCTGACGATTCGCACCGGAGAGTTCCTCACGTTGCTCGGACCGTCCGGTTGCGGAAAGACGACGCTGCTGCGCCTGATCGCTGGCTTCGAGACGCCGGACGAAGGTGTCGTCATGCTCGACGGCGCGGATGTTTCCCGGCACCCGCCCTACAAGCGGAATGTGAACCAGGTGTTTCAAAGCTACGCACTTTTCCCCCACCTCAGCGTGCGGGAGAACGTCGCTTTCGGTCTGCGGATGCAAAAACGACCACGGGCTGAGATCGATGCGCGCGTCACCGAGGCGCTGGCGCTGGTCTCGCTGCAGGGTCTCGAGGAGCGCCGTCCGCACCAGCTCTCAGGTGGGCAGCGCCAACGCGTGGCGCTGGCCCGCGCGCTCGCGCCGCGACCGTCGGTGTTGTTGCTCGACGAACCTCTCTCCGCGCTGGATGCGAAGCTGCGCCACGCGATGCAACTGGAGCTGAAGCGCCTGCAGCGCCAGCTCGGCGTGACGTTTGTCTTTGTGACGCACGATCAGGAGGAGGCGCTCACGATGAGCGACCGCATCGCAATCGTGAATCACGGCCGCGTCGAGCAGATCGGCGGCGCCGACGAGATTTACCATCGGCCGGCCACGCGGTTCGTGGCAGACTTCGTCGGGCAGGCGAATTTGCTGGAAGCGGAGCTCGTGGAGACACGCGGCGCGTGGACGAAGCTTCGTCTGCAGGGAGGACTCGAGGTGTCGCTCCCCGCGGGAGCATGGCCGGTGAATGCCACCAAAGCCCTCGTGTCGATTCGTCCGGAGAAAGTGCACGTGTCCAAGGCTCCGATCGCCGCCGCAAACGTGTTCCAGGCCACCGTCACTGACGAAGTGTTCAAGGGCGCGATGGATCATCTCTCGCTCGAGACCGCGATCGGCACGCGTTTCTCGGCGATCGTTGCCAACGAGAGCGCCCTGCAGGAGGCGATCCATGCGGGCGACCGCGTTTATTGCGGGCTGCACACGGATGACCTTGTCGTCGTGCGCCTCGGCTGACATGGTGCGGACGTGATCGCGTCCGTGGCATTTCGCCGGTTCAAAGCGCTGCGCAATACGAGCGTCAAGCTCGGGCCTTTCAATCTCGTCATCGGTCCAAACAGCAGCGGCAAGACCAGTTTGATCGAGGCGCTGCTGCGACTGCGCACGCTCGCGAAACTGAACCCGCTCGACGATGCGACTGCGCTTTCGGCCAAGGTCGGTCCCGAGCTGCAGTTTGCCTTCACGCCACCGCACGACGCGTTTCAGGTGCGTCTCGGTTGTTCCGGGGAAATGGTGTGCGACGCGCTGCATGTTTCGCCTGCCGGCGCGCCCGAGTGGCCGGCTTTGCGCGACCAGATCGGGCGGATCCGTTCCTACGAGTTCGACCACGATGCGATGGCTCGGCCAGCTGCGCGCACGGACAGCGCGGAGCTCGCGAGTGACGGCGCCAATCTCGCCGCGGTGCTGGCGCGATTGAGAGATGCCGCGCCCCAGGTGTTCGCCACGCTCGAGGCGGAAGTATTTCGGCTCATGCCGCAGTTTACCGGGATCGCGCTTCAGTCTTCGGAAGACGGCACCGTCTCACTCGCGCTGGAGCTGGCCGGTGGCGAGGGGATCGTCGGGGCGGAGAATCTCTCGCAGGGCGCCCGCTACATGCTGGCATTGCTCGCGCTCTCGTTCGATCCGGCGCCGCCGTCCATCGTCTGTATCGAGGAAGTGGATCGGGGCATCCACCCCCGACGATTGCGCGAGGTGCGCGATGCGTTGTATCGGCTGACGTATCCAGACTCGTTCGAACTCCAGCGGGCTCCCGTCCAGGTGATCGCCACCACCCATTCTCCGTTTCTCCTCGATCTGTTTCGCGAGCACCCCGAGGAGGTGTTGATCACGCAGCGGCACGGCCGTGAGGCGCGGTTCGAGCGACTGATCGACCGACCCGATCTTGGGGGACTGCTACAAGAGGGCACGCTGGGAGATCTTTGGTTCAGCGGGATTCTCGGGGGAGTGCCCGAGGACGAAATCTAGCGCGGGATGAAGATCGCGATCCTGAGCGAATCGCCTGCCGACGAAGCCGCGATTGCCGTGTTGGTCGAAGGGGTGCTCGGACACCCGTTTCAACGAGTGCAGGGT
>JAEYQF010000158.1 GCA_023410155.1 Verrucomicrobiota bacterium
CGATACGGTTGATGCGATCGAAGCGATGCGCGATGGACGGGCGAAAGTGTTCTTCGCGCTCGGTGGAAATTTCATCAGTGCAACACCGGACAGCGAAGAGACAGCTCGTGCGTTGATGAATTGTGATCTCACGGTGCAGGTGAGCACGAAGCTCAATCGCAGTCACGTGATCACCGGTGAAGAAGCGATCATTCTTCCCTGCCTTGGAAGAAGTGAACGCGATCTGCAGAAAGGAAAGCCGCAGTTCGTTTCCGTGGAGAACAGCATGGGCGTTGTGCATCGCAGTCAGGGAACACACGATCCGGCCGCGCCACACCTGAAGAGTGAAGTGGCGATCGTGTGCGGACTTGCGGCCGAAACATTGAAAGGCCGATCGGAATTCCCGTGGCTTGAAATGGTGAACAACTACGATCTGATCCGCGATGAGATCGAAGCGGTGATACCGGGTTTCGATCGATATAATGAGCGCGTGCGCAAGCCCGACGGTTTCTACCTGCCGAACGGTCCACGCGAAGGGAAGTTCACCACACCGAACGGGAAGGCACAATTCCGCGTGGATCACACGCCGCAATGGCCCGTCGGCGAAGGCGAGTACATGATGATGACGATCCGATCGCATGATCAGTTCAATACCACGATCTACGGTCTGGATGATCGCTACCGCGGGATCCACAATGAACGCCGCGTCGTGTTCATGAACAAGGCCGATATGAAAGCCGCCGGATTGAAGGAAAAGCAACGCGTGGATCTGATCAGCAATTACGATCGGGAACGTGTCGCCGAGGATTTCTTCGTGATCCCATATGACATCGCGCGGGGTTGTGTAGCGACCTATTTCCCTGAAGCGAACGTGTTGGTGCCGCTGGGGTTGAAGGCCTATAAGAGCGGAACGCCAGCGAGCAAGAACGTTGTGGTGAAAGTGTGGGTGCGGTAGCATCGAACAGATCGGTCCGATCAACGATCGATCGTGACCTCGCCAACCAGATCCTGTTAATTATTTGTTAGAGTCGACGGGCCGGGATCTGCATTTGCTCTAGCTTCGCGGCCGAAATGGATCGGCCGGTCATGCAACTTTTCCGACACAAGGGCTTATTGTTCCCCTTGATGCTGGTGCTTGGCCTGTTCTTTTGTTATCCGATCACGGCCTCCGCAACCGATTTGCAGCAGACCGCGATCGAAGGCATGACGATCAAGGATCCTGCATCCTTCGATTCGGTTCAAAAGACGGGATTCATCGCATTTGTGATCGTTTGTTGGGCGGCCGCAGTATCGCTGCTCGTTTCCTATCCGAAGCAGGTCTTCAGGTTTCCTGAATTCCGCAGGTATGGCAATCTTTTGCCGACCGCGGGTTCTCATCCTTCGGCACCTTAAGCATCCTCTTTTTTAGCCGTGGTGACAAGCTCACCCGCTTGACCCTTTCCGGGGTCGTCAAGGGCATTCGTCAGCGATCCCTTGTGGTTTCGTAAGACTTCATCGTTACAATTTTCATCAGTTCATGTCCAATTCCGTAGGACAAAGAGTGCGCGGCGGCGTGCTACTTGGAAGCGTAGAACGCGTTCACATCGAACCAGCAAAAGGTGTGGATCAACCGTCGATCCTGCTGGCGATGGGCATCGGGATCTTGTTTGTTCTTGCCAGTTGTGGCGGGCATCATGAAGAGCACGCAGGCCATCTGCAAGGCCGCTATCCCGCGACCCGGCCGATCATGACCGATACGACCATCCAACGCGAGTACGTCTGCCAGATCCGATCGATCCAACACATCGAATTGCGAGCCCTGGAAAAAGGTTATCTGCAGGAAGTCCTCGTGGATGAAGGCCGATCGGTGAAGGAAGGTCAATTGCTTTTCCGGATCTGGCCGGTGCTCTACGAAGCTGAAGTGCAGCAGGCGAAAGCTGAAGCCGATTTCGCGGAGATCGAATACCGCAACACCAAGGCGCTCGCGGATAGCAACATTGTTTCACCGAATGAACTGGCACTGGCAAAAGCACAGTTGGACAAGGCGAAGGCTGAATTGGATGTGGCCAGGGCACATCTCGGTTTCACCGAGATAAGGGCTCCTTTCGATGGCATCATGGGACATCTTCATGTACGCAAAGGAAGCCTTCTGGATGAAGGAGAATTGCTCACGGAATTGTCCGACAACAGTTCGATGTGGGTGTATTTCAATGTACCTGAAGCGGAGTATCTGGCCTATCAACGCGAGCGTGCCGCTGGCAATGGAACACAGGTCAAGTTGATGCTCGCGAACCACGAGATCTTCGATCAACAGGGATCGATCACGGCGATCGAGTCGGACTTCGATAACCACACCGGCAACATCGCGTTCCGCGCCACTTTTCCCAATCCGCAAGGATTGCTCAGGCATGGCCAGACCGGGAACATCCTGATCGGATCGAAGCTGGATGATGTGCTGCTCATTCCGCAGAAAGCCACCTTCGAGATCCTTGATCATCGCTATGTGTACGTGATCGATAAGGACAGTACGCTGCACAGCAGGCGCGTGGAGACCGGCGCGGAGATGCAGCATCTTTTCGTAGTGGAAAAAGGACTTGCCAAGGATGAAATGTTCCTGCTCGAAGGGCTGCGAAAAGTGAAGGATGGCGA
>JAEYQF010000200.1 GCA_023410155.1 Verrucomicrobiota bacterium
CCGCTGGGCCGACATGCGCGACGTGATGGAGGATCCTGAGATGCAGCGCCTGATTCTGCTCCGCCATCGCGGTGCACTCGACGGGCGTTACGCCGACCTCTTCAAGCACCTCAATCTCTCCCCCGCACAACTCGAGCAGCTGAAGACCCTCCTCGCTGAGCGACAGCTCTCGATGCGCGACACATTCAGCGCCGCGCGTGATCAGGGGCTCAACCCCCGCGACAATCCCGACACATTCCGCAAGCTCCTCGAGAACACGCGCAAGTCGGTCGACGACAGCATTCGCGATCTGCTGGGGGACTCCGCTTACGCGCAGTTCAAGCAGTTCGAAACCACCGAGCCGCAGCGTCGCGCCGTGAGCCAGCTGCAACAGCGCCTCAGCTACACCGCTACGCCGCTCACCACGGCACAGGTAGATCAACTCGTCCAACTGCTCACCACCAACAGCTCGCCGCAGATCACCGAAGCCACGCTCAACCAAGCGCGCAACGTGCTAAACCCCGCGCAGATCGAAGCCATGGAGCAATTGCTTCAGGAGCAGCAGGCGCAGCTGCAGTTCTCGGAAACGATGCGCAGCCGCTTCGCCCCCGCCGATGGTTCACCGCCGCCGCGCTCTGGCGCTCCCTTCGGGCCGGGCTAAAGTCCGATCCGATCCGCACTTTGCCCCGACCCGGTCCGCTCCGTGGCTCGACCCAGTCCGCACCTCGTCCCGACCCGGTCCGCACAACGTCTCGACTCGATCCGCACACGGGCGCGACCCTGCGCACTTTTTGGCGCCGCAATGACACGTGACGCGCAGAGAAAACACTTGTCGGTCCCTCTGGCCGGTGCCTTCGTTGAGGCGATAGTTTAATTCCGCACCCTTATGATCGTAACCACCGCGCAGCTCTTTAAGCACGCCTACGGCAAATACGCCGTCGGTGCCTACAACATCAACAACGCCGAGCAGGCGATGGGTCTCTTCCGGGGCGCCATCGATTCCCAGGCTCCGTTTATCATCCAGATTTCCAAGGGTGCGCGCAACTACACCGACAAGCGCATGCTCGAGGCGATCATCCGCGCCGCCGGTGACATTTTCCCCGAGGCGATCTTCGCGGTGCACCTCGATCACGGCGACGAGGCCACCTGCTACGATTGCATCGATTCCGGCTTCTTCTCGTCCGTGATGATCGACGCGTCGCACGATCCGTTCGACAAGAACGTCGAGATCTCGAAGCGCGTCGTCGAGCGCGCCCACGCCAAGGGCATCTCCGTCGAGGCTGAGCTCGGCATGCTCGGCGGCGTCGAAGAAGACATCAAGGTCGAGGACGGCCACGCCACGCTCACGAACCCGGCCGAGGCCGAAGACTTCGTGAAGAAGACCGGCTGCGACTCCCTCGCCTGCGCGATCGGCACCTCGCACGGTGCGTTCAAGTTCAAGGGCAAGCAGTCGCTGCACTTCAATGTGCTCGAGCAGATCAAGGCCCGCATGCCCGGCTTCCCGCTCGTCATGCACGGTTCCTCCTCGGTTCCGCAGGACGAAGTCGCCCGCATCAACGCCGCCGGCGGCCAGTTCAAGGACTCGATGGGCGTCGACGTGAACGAGTATCTCCCCGCCGCCAAGCTCGGCGTGACCAAGATCAACATCGACACCGACGGCCGCCTCGTCTGGACGCGCGTGCACCGCGAGTTCTTCCGCGACAAGCCCTCGGAGTTCGACTTCCGTCCGCCGGGCAAGATCTTCATCGCGGAATACGCGAAATTCATCGCGTCCCGCAACAAGCTGCTCGGCTCCGCCGGTCAGCTCGAGGATCTGCGCAAGAGCCTCGGCAAGTAAGCCAGCAGGCTCACCCGCAAACCTTCCAGCCGGCGTTAACCACGCCGGCTTTTTTGTGCCGTTTTCCCTCGCGCCGAACCATTTCCCGCTCGGCAACGTCTAGCCCGTGCCTAACGTCACCGGCACCCCTGCGGCGCTTTCTGCGCCGTCTTCTCCCCTATGAGTCAAACCAACCTCCCGCTTCGCGAAAAGCTGGCCTACGGCTGCGGCGATTTCGCTTCCGTCCTCTATTGGCAGACGTTCATGCGCTATCTGCCGTTCTTCTTCACCGATGTGTTCGGCATCACCGCAGCCGCACTCGGCACGATGCTGCTCGTGAGCCGCATCTGGGACGGCGTCAACGATCCGATCATCGGCATGTGGGCAGATCGCACGGAGTCGCGCTGGGGCAAATTCAGACCGTTCATCCTTTTCGGCTGCGTGCCGTTCGCGATCTTCGGCGTGCTGACATTTACCACGCCCGATCTCGGGCCGGCCGGGAAACTCATCTGGGCCTACCTGACCTACAACGGCCTCATGATGCTCTACACGACGGTGAACATCCCCTACACGGCGATGCTCGGCGTCATGACGACCTCGGCCGCGGATCGCACTCAGCTCTCGTCGGTGAAATTCATTTTCGCATTCTCCGCCGGCATCGTGGTGTCGGCCACCCTGCTCCCGCTCGTGGATTGGCTCGGTGCCGGCAACGCGCAGCGCGGCTGGCAGCTCGCCTTCGTCGTCTACGGCCTGGTGGCGATCGGCTTCTTCCTCGTCACCGCTTTCGGCACGCGCGAACGCATCAAACCGACGCCCGAGAAGAACACGTCGATCAAGCGCGACATCAAGTTCGTGCTCTCGAACAAGGCGTGGGTGCTGCTCACTGCGACGACGCTCACGTGGATCCTGTTCGTCGGTCTGCGCAGCTCGGTCTCGGCGCACTATTTCAAATACTACATCTACAACGGGTCGCCCGACACGGCGCTGCCGTTCCTCGGCTACAACTTCACGCTCACGGGCCTGCTGTCGGCTTTCAACACCGTGGGTCAGGCCGCTTCGGTGATTGGCGTGCTTCTCACGAGCGTGATCGCCACGCGGTTCGCAAAGCGCCCGATGTTCATCGTGTTTTTCGCGATCTCGATCCTGTGTGCCGCCAGCTACTACTTCCTCCCGCCGGGCGCGCTCGCCGCGATTTTCGTCATCGAAGCCGTCGGCAATCTCGCGGGCGCCCCGTTGCCCGTCTTGCTCTGGGCGATGTATGCCGACACGGCGGACTATGGCGAATGGAAGTCCGGCCGCCGCACCACCGCCTTGGTGTTCTCGGCCTCGCTCATGAGCCAGAAGATCGGCTGGGCGCTGTCGGCGTTCTTCGCGCTCCACCTGCTCTCGTTTGCCGGCTTCCAGGCCAACATCATCCCGACCACCGAGGTGAAGGACAGCATCGTGCAGTTGATGAGCTTCATCCCGGCCGCTCTCGGTATCGTCTCGATCGTGATCTTCTGCTTCTACCCGCTGACCGATAAGCGCGTCGTGGAGATCAACGAAGAACTGAAGGCGCGGCGCCTCGCCGCCGGCGTGCCGAGCGAAGCCTGAGGCGGCCGCGACGGCACGCTTCGAAGCGTTCAAAGTTGAAGGCGGGTCTTCGGACCCGCCTTTTTCTTTCCCTATCCGACCAACGGCGCACTCATGGCAGCCAGGGGAACTTCCGTGCGTCGGGCTTTCGCTTCTCGCGCTGCGCGGAGTGAAACTCCTTCGCCTCCTCGCTCATGTAGTAAAGCAACGTCGCGTTGCCCGCGAGTTCCTGCAGGCCGCTCTGGCCATCGACGTCGGCGTTGAACGCGCTCTTCAGGCAACGAATCGCGAGCGGACTGTGCCCGAGAATCTCGCGCGCCCATTTCACGCCTTCATTCTCCAGCTCCGCCACGGGCACGACCGTGTTGACGAGTCCCATCTCGAGCGCCTGTTGCGCGTTGTATTGACGGCACAGATACCAGATCTCGCGCGCCTTTTTCTGGCCCACGATGCGAGCGAGATAGCTTGAACCGAAACCGCCGTCGAAGCTGCCCATTCTGGGTCCGACCTGACCAAAGATGCCGTTGTCCGCCGCGATCGTGAGATCGCACACGAGGTGCAGCACATGACCTCCGCCGATCGCGTAGCCAGCGACGAGTGCGATCACGACCTTGGGCATCGAACGGATGAGTTTTTGCAGATCGAGGACGTTGAGGCGCGGGATGCCGTCGTCTCCCACGTATCCGGCGTGACCACGCACGCTCTGGTCGCCTCCGGCGCAGAAGGCGTATTTGCCGTCCGTATGCGGACCGGCCCCGGTGAGCAGCACCACGCCGATACTCGTGTCTTCACGCGCGTCCACGAACGCATCGTAGAGTTCGAACACCGTTTTCGGGCGAAACGCGTTTCGCTTCTCGGGGCGGTTGATCGTGATCTTCGCGATTCCATCCGCCTTCTGATAGAGGATGTCGCTATAGGTCTTGGCAGTCGTCCACACGGGAATCATGGCCCGAGCTTGAGCGAGCGCCCGCGGCTTGTCCACCGGCGCGCGAATCGCCGCGTGACACGTTGCAACTTTCTCGCAAGGCGCCGGTGCAAGTTTTGCGACAAAAACAGCTTGGAGTGCACGGCCAGCCGTCGAAACTCTCCTATTGCTCTTATGAGCACACCATCGATCACGCCTCACCGGTCCGGTGCGCAATTGGGCCTGAGCATCGCCGCCCTGGGCGTGGTGTTTGGCGACATCGGCACCAGCCCGCTTTACGCGCTCCGCGACTCGATCCGCTATCTCACCGTCACGGTTCAGCCGGCCACCGGCCAACCGCTCCCCCTCGATTCCGAACAGGCTCAGTCCCTTTCTGTTGCTGCGCAGGAAGCCGCGCAGGCCATGGTCGACCAAAGCGCGGTCTTGGGCGTCCTCTCGCTCATTTTCTGGCTTCTCACTCTCGTGGTGAGTTGGAAATACCTGACCTTCATCACTCGTGCCGACAACCGCGGTGAAGGCGGCGTGTTTGCGCTGTTCTCCCGCGCCCGCCTCGACCGCGGCCGACGCAAGTCCGCCATCGGAGCCGGCACACTCCTGATTCTCTTCGGCGCGTGCATGCTGTGCGGCGAAGGCGTGATCACTCCCGCCGTCTCCGTGCTCTCGGCCGCCGAGGGTCTCACGCTTGTCGCACCGCAGACCAAGCCACTCGTCCTTCCGCTCACCTGTGTGATCCTCGCGCTCGTATTCTGGGTGCAGAATCGCGGCAGCCAGAGCATCGGTCGCATCTACGGGCCGGTGATGTTGCTGTGGTTCACCACCCTCGGCGTCCTCGGCGCTTGGCAGATCTGGCTCAATCCCGTCGTTCTGAAAGCCCTCAATCCCTATTACGGCTGGCTGCTTTTCCGCTCTCATCCAGCCGAGATCACGGCTGTCCTCGGTGGCGTCGTGCTCGCGATCACGGGCGTCGAAGCCATCTTTGCTGACATGGGTCACTTCGGCCGCCGCGCCATCGCGATCGCGTGGTATTGCGTGGCGTTGCCCGGACTCGCCTTGAACTACTTCGGGCAAGGGGCGCATTTGCTCTGGGACGCCAACGCCGTCAGCAACCCTTTCCTCGCCATCGCGCCCGAAGGCCCGATCCGCCTCTTCGTTCTTATCCTGTCCGTCCTCGCGGCAATCATCGCGAGCCAGGCGATGATCTCCGGCACGTTCTCCCTCATCCGCTCTTCCGTGCAGCTTGGGTTCTTTCCCCGTCTTCACGTCCTGCACACCAACGCCGCCCAGCGTGGCCAGATCTACATTCCCCTCGTCAACATCGCCCTCGCGATCGGCGCGATCGCCATCGTGCTCGGCTTCAAGGAGAGCGCGCGACTGACGTCCGCCTACGGGATCGCGGTCACCACCGCCATGACGATCACCACGTTTGCCTTCTACTTCGTCGCCCGCCGCGGTTGGCGCTGGCCCGTCTGGAAGGCGATGGCGCTCTGCGGCATGTTTGCGCTCGTCGACCTCGGGCTGCTCTACGCCAACCTGCACAAGATCCTCGACGGCGGCTGGCTCCCGATCGCGATCGGCGGCGGCGTGCTCGCCATCATGCACACCTGGAAAACCGGCAAGACCGAGATCTTCCGCCGCGTTTACGCCAACGAAATCACCGAGGAGGAACTCAAGATCATCGCCTCGAGCAAGCGCATCCAACGCGTCCGCGGCACCGGCGTGTTCATGGCTGGCAACCCGTCGGGCACGCCTCTGGTCCTCCTGCACCACGTCAAAGCCAACAAGGTGCTCCACGAAACCGTCGTCCTTCTCAGCATCCTCACCGAAGAAGTGCCCTACGTGCCCGACGCCGAGCGCGTCGACGTCCGCGAGATCGGCGAAGGCGTCTGGCGCGCGTGCGCCCGCTACGGCTACATGGAATCTCCCGACGTCACTTCGGTCATCGAAGAAATCCGCACGCGCGGCATCCCGATCAAGCCGTCGGAGGCGACCTACTATTTCAACCGCGAGATGATCATCACCGGCGGCGAAGCGCGCATGTGGGAATGGCAGAAACGGCTCTACAGTTTTCTCAGCCGCAACGCCCGCCAGGCCCGCGATTACTACCGCCTCCCGCCCATGCAGATCATCGAGGTTGGTCTGCCGATTCAGCTCTAGGCGCCCGTCGGCGACCACGCAGAGCAGAACGACGGCGAACCTGCGC
>JAEYQF010000262.1 GCA_023410155.1 Verrucomicrobiota bacterium
TGCCCGGCCCAGCCGTCCCGCGTTTTCGGCGGCGAGGATTGCCTCCGCGTTTGAGCCGCGCCCGGAACCAAGAATGACCACTCGCATCGTGCCTCATCCTGCAAGTCGCGCGCGAGCTTTGGCAAACTCGCAAACAAAACGGCCGCACGTCAGCGACATGCGGCCGTCGGAAATTTCCCGTGCGGGCGGCCTCACGCCGCCACGCCGCGGGTCACCAGAAGATCGCGTAGAGCGCGAGCGTCGCGATCACCACCACCCAGCCCCACGCTTTGGCCGACTTGGAGCTTTCGAGCGCGATCTCGTTGTTCACCGGCATCACCACGGGCTGCTTCAATGGGTTGACCAGCGTCAACAGGCCCAGCACCGCGGCGACCACCGCCATACAAATCGCCATGCGATCCAGAAACGCGATCCCAGGTGCCGCGAACTTCAACGTGCCGTAGAGCGCCGCGTTGATCACGATGCCGAGCCAGCCCACGTAGCGGGGCGCGCGCGGCACCAGGAAGCCAAACAGAAACACCGTCAACACGCCCGGACTGATGAAGCCCTGGAACTCCTGGATGAACGTAAAGATGCCGCCGAACTCCGGACGCCCGAGCTGCGGCGCGATGATGCAGGAGATGCCGACGAACACCAACGTGCTGAACTTGCCGACCTGCACGAGCGCCCCTTCGGAAGTGTTTTTCGCCAGCTTGGCGAAGATATCCATCGTGAAGATTGTCGATGCCGAGTTGAGCATCGAAGCGAGCGAGCTCACCACCGCGCCGAAGATCGCTGCCAATACAAACCACGTCAGGCCCGGCTTCAGGAGATTGCGCAGCAACGTGCCGAACGCCGCGTCGTAGTCGTAACCCACGAGCTGTGTCGCGGACTTCAGGCCCTTTGCCTGCGCTGCTGCGAGTGTGGCCGCGTTGGCGTTGGCCAGCGCGACGGAATCCGCCGCGGCGTCGGCCGAAAGCTCCGTGCCCGCCTTTTGCGCATTGGACTGCGCGATCGAGAACGCCAAGTCGGGATTCAGTTTCGCGAAGTTCTCCGTGAACGGAAACACCCGCGCACTGCCGGCGTTGAACTCCGCGATCACCGCCGCGTTCTTCAACTCACCCTGTTTGCGCAGATCGGCGTTGTAGAGATTGAACGCCAGCATGCCGGGGATCACCACGACGAACGGAATGATCAACTTCAGCAGTGCGGCGAAGATGATGCCCTTTTGCCCCTCCGCCAGCGACTTCGAGCCTAGCGTGCGTTGCACGATGTATTGGTTGAGGCCCCAGTAGAAGAAATTCGGAATCCACAGGCCGACCAGCAACGCCGTCCACGGAATCGCCGGGTCCGATTGCGGACGGACCATGTGCAGCTTGCCGCCGGAACCGTTCGGCCCTGCGACCGCCGGACCGCTATTAAGCATCTGGAAACGCTCCAGGGCACTCGCGTCCGCGAGCTGTTCCACGGTCACCGTCGAGGTCGCCACCTTGGTCGCGATCAGCTCGTCCGGACTTTTCGCGCCCATCGCGTTCAGCGCGAGTGCCAGCACCACGGCACCACCAGCGATCAGAGCTGCGCCCCAGATCAAATCCGTCCAAGCGCACGCTTTCAGTCCGCCGACAAACACATACACCGCCGCGCTGATACCGATGATCCAGCACGCCACCGTGAGATTGCCGAGATCGAGACCGAACACGCTCGTGTCATGGAAAAACACCGTGATCACCTTCGCACCCGAAAATACCACGGACGCCGTGGGCACGCCGACGAGGATGATCATCGTCGCGATCGCCATGATCGTGCGCGAAAACACACCATAGCGATGCTCGAGAAACTCGGGGATCGTATAGATACCCGTGCGCAGGAGCTTCGGCAGGAAGAGGAACGCGACGACGACGAGCGTGATCGCCGCCATCCATTCGTAGGATGCGATCGCGAGACCGAGCCAATCCGCCGCCTGACCCGACATACCCACGAATTGCTCCGTCGAGATGTTTGCCGCGATCAGCGAGAAACCGACGAGCCACCAAGTGAGACCTCGTCCGGCGAGGAAATAACCGCGCGCACTACTGGCCGCGGCTTCCGCGCGACCTTTCCAAATGCCGAATGCGATGACCGAGATCACCGACACGAAAAACAGGACAACGTCCAACGTGCTCATAGAGGAGGGTAGGTTCAGACTCTGTTCACTAAGGGGGGCTGGGGGCTGGCAACCGAGTCGCTTTGCTATCAGCAGGGCGCAGAACGTGGGAAGCCTTTAAATGGTCACGGCAAAGACATCAGCCGAATCGACACCGGGCGTCAGCACTCCCGCTGCAGACCCGTTTCGCGCCAACGGGTGGCACGAGTCACTCCAAAGAGTGGATCGAGTCGCGCCCGAGTGCGGACACAGTCGAGCCAAGATCCGTCCCAACTCGCACCTAGGTGCGGGACGGCGTCGGGCCTGAATGCGAAACGACCCGGGACTTGGTGCGTCCCGGGTCGTGAGATTGTTCAGAAGAACTTTTTGGCCTTCTCGAAGAAGCTCTTCGAGGTCGGTTCGGCGGCGTCGCCGCTGACCCGCGCAAACTCTTCGAGAATCTTCCGCTGCTCGCTCGTGAGCGATTGCGGCACCTCGACATGCACGCGAACGAGTTGATCGCCCTGTCGCCCGCCACGAAGCGAGGGCATGCCTTTGTCGCGGAGGCGAAACGTCGTGCCGCTCTGGGTCGCCGCCGGGATCTTCAGCGCAGCTTTGCCGAAGAGTGTGGGCACTTCGATCGAGCCACCGAGAGTCGCGAGCGTGAACTTGATCGGGATTTCGCAGAAAAGGTCGTCCCCTTGGCGCTCGAAGAGTTCGTGCTCCTTGATCGAGAGCACGATGTAGAGATCGCCATTGGAGCCGCCGGCGATGCCCGCCTCGCCGTTGCCCGAAGAGCGCAGGCGCGAGCCGTTGTCGACGCCGGGCGGGATGCGGACATTGAGCTTCGTGGTCTTGAGCACGCGGCCTTCGCCGCGGCAGGCCGTGCAAGGTTTCTCGATCTTCTGTCCCGCGCCGCCGCACGTGGGGCAGGTTTGCGTGAACGTGATGATGCCGCCCGAGCGGCGAATCTGGCCCGCGCCACGACAGGTCGGACACGTGACTTTCTTCGAGCCGGGCTCGGCCCCCGAGCCGTCGCAGCGCTCGCAGGTCACGTTCTTGCGGAAGGAGATTTCTTTCTCCGCCCCGCGCGCTGCTTCCTCGAGCGTGATCTCGAGATCATAGCGCAAATCGGAACCGTCGCGTCCGGAATCGCCGCCGCGTCCGCCGCCAAACATCTCGTCGAAGATGCCGCCACCGCCGCCGCCTTGCTGGCCGAAGACCTCGCGGAAGATGTCGAACGGATCGTGAAATCCGCCGCCCATGCCGCCGGGCCCGCGGGCGCCTGCGCCAGGACCTTCGAAGGCCGCGTGTCCGTAGCGATCGTAAGCGGCGCGTTTCTCCGGGTCCTTCAGCACTTCGTAGGCTTGGGAGATTTTCTTAAAGGTCTCCTCCGCCTCTTTGTTACCGGGATTCTTATCCGGATGATACTGCACCGCTTTCTTGCGGTAGGCTTTTTTCAACTCCTCTTCGGACGCGCCTTTCTGCACGCCGAGGAGTTCGTAGTAATCTTCTTTCGCCATGGAGCGGATCAGACGACGGGGCGATCAGACTTCGGTGCGCCGCTGGAAAGCACGACCGAAGCGGGCCGCAGCAAGCGGCCGTTGAGCGAATAGCCGATACGCACGACCGTGAGCACGTTGCCCTCCGGGATGTCGGCGCTGGGCTGCGCGGAGAGCGACTCGTGGAGATTCGCGTCGAAGGTCTGGCCCACGGGATTGATTTCCTTGAGGCCGTGGTTCGAGAGTGCGGACTTGAGTTGGTTGAGCACCATCTCGACGCCGCCCACGAGGGATTTCACGTCGGCGTTCGGTTGCTTGGCCGCAGAGATCCCGAGGCCAAGGTTGTCCATGACGGGCAGGAGATCCTCCAGGACTTTGGACGCTGCGTATTGCCGCAGCTCGTCCTTCTCGCGTGCGGTGCGGCGACGGAGATTTTCCATGTCGGCCACGGTTCGCAGATAGCGATCGTAGTTGTCGGC
>JAEYQF010000315.1 GCA_023410155.1 Verrucomicrobiota bacterium
CCCCCTGCGTGCCGAGAAACACCCGCGCCCGCGTTTCCAATCCGGAGAGAAATGAGTTCTGCCAGACCGGCTCCTCGAGCACCGACGAATGGAGCTGCTTCCCGCGCGGCCGCCCGCCTGCGCCGAAATGGGTGGAGCGCTGCAACTGATCCAACAACTCCGGGACCGGGTGATTGTCCGCGAAGATGGTCGCGAACATCGAACAGCAGATGTCCGCCGAGTGTGCGCCTGGCAGGATCGCATTCTCCACCTCGATCGCACCGCCAACCGGAATCGTGGCTGGCGCGACTCCCGCTGGACACGTGTCGGGCATCAATGCGCCGCGCTTCACGACAGGCACGTGCAGCAACTCCGTCAGTCGCGCGCGCGAGGCCGCCACACTCGCGATTTCAGCCGGCGTCTCCGCTTGAACCGCCTCGGTGAATGGATTGGGCCGGGCGCGCAGCTGCAGCGTCTCCTCGCCCTTCGGGAAATCCGACTCCAGTGCTGCGAATACACCCGGCATATCCAGCCCGGTCGCCTGCAACTCGCGCGCGCGCTTCAGCACAGATCCGAGTTGCTTCTCGTTCGTCCAACCCGCGGCGATCAGGTCGCGCGCTTTTACATCCATGCCCATGGAGGAACGTGGCCGGGCGAGCCGATTTGTCTAGGCCGGGGCCAAGTGCGGCCCGAGTCGGGCCTGAGTGCGGACCGAGTCGGGCCTGAGTGCGGACCGAGTCGGGGCAAAGTCTGCTCCGAGTCGATCAGCGATGATTAGCCACTGAGCGTGAAGATCCGCGTAGAAGACGGAGAGAGCCTTCGTGCGGGTCTTTGCGCTTACGAGGATGAGTTGCGGCGCGCGCCGGCGACGCCTTGCCCTACTCGGTCAAACCGATTCGAGCAACTCAAGCGCGGCCGCGAGGGCGGGTTTTTCACCGTTGGCGACGGCTTGTTCGAACTTGGGGAGTTGCTGGCGAATCTTCGCTGAACCGTAGAAGCGCGAGCGAAGACTTTCACCGATGAGCGCGTGCATCCACTCGACGGCTTGCACGCGGCGGCGGCGTTCGAGTTCGCCAGTGGTTTTGCCGGTGCGGAAATATTCCTGCGTGGTCTCCCACACTTGCGGCACGCCCTCGCCCGTGAGCGCCGATGCGAGCAGCGCCTGCGTCGGCCAGCCGGGCGTAGCGGGGTGCAGGTAACGCAGCACGCGTTTCATCTCGGCTTGAGCGGCAAATGCCCGCGGACGGTTGTCGCCGTCGGCTTTGTTGATCACGAGCGTATCGGCGAGCTCGATCACGCCCTTCTTGATGCCCTGCATCTCATCGCCGGCGCCGGCGATCATGAGCACGAGGAAAAAGTCCACCATCGCGCGCACCGCGACTTCGTTTTGTCCGACGCCCACCGTCTCTACGATGACGACATCATAGCCGGCCGCTTCGCAGACCAGGATCGCTTCGCGGGTCTTCCGCGCGACGCCGCCGAGAGAACCGCCGGACGGCGATGGGCGGATGAAGGCCTTCGGCTCGCGCGCGAGTTTTTCCATGCGGATCTTGTCGGCGAGGATGCTGCCGCCCGACACGCTGCTTGAGGGATCGATCGCCAGCACCGCGACTTTGTGGCCCAGCGAAGCGAGGTGACAGCCGAACGCTTCGATGAACGTGCTCTTGCCCGCACCGGGAATACCCGTGATCCCGATGCGCTGGGACTTGCCCGTGTGCGGGAGGAGTCGCGCGAGCAGTTTTTGCGCGAGCTCCTGATGCGCCGGGGCGTTGCTTTCCACGAGCGTGATCGCGCGGCCGACAATGCTCGGATCGTGCTTCAGCACGCCTTCCACGTAATCATCGAGCGTGAGGGTGCGCCGCCGCGGCACCACGCGGGGGGCGAACGTGATGCCGGAGGGACTCGCCCCTTGGAGGATCCAAGTCGCGAAGCCAGTGCCGGCATTGTCCGGGACCCAATCGGGGCGCGGCTGCGGGCAGCCGTCGTGGTGCGTGTCGGTGGAGGCCATGGAGGGAGAAAAGCTTAACCGTGAATGAACGCGAATCGACGCGAAGGATGGAATGCAAAAAAGGGACGCGGCCTTGCGACCGCGTCCCGACTACTACGGCTAAAACAGGTCAAACGGCAGCGGGTTCGAGCCGCTCGAGGAGCAGCTCGATGGTGCGCAGCGACGATTTCGGAATCACCGTGCCGGGGCCGAAGATCGCGCTGGCCCCGTTGGCGAGGAGGAAATCGTAGTCTTGCGCGGGGATGACGCCGCCGCACACGAGCATGATGTCCTCGCGGCCGAGAGCTTTCAGCGCGTCGCGCAGCGCAGGCAGCAACGTCTTGTGGCCAGCGGCGAGCGAACTCATCGCGACCACGTGCACATCGTTTTCCACCGCCTGGCGGGCGGCTTCCTCGGGCGTCTGGAAGAGCGGCCCGATGTCGATGTCGAACCCAAGGTCGGCCATCGCCGTGGCGACAACTTTGGCGCCGCGGTCGTGACCGTCCTGCCCGAGCTTGGCGATCAGCACGCGCGGACGGCGGCCTTCGCGAGACTCGAACGTGGCGATCTTTTCCTTGAGTTTGTTGACTGTCGCGTTGTCGCCGAACTCCTGGCGGTAAACGCCGGAGATCGAGCGAATCTGCGCCTGATAGCGACCGAAGACCACTTCGCACGCATCGGAGATCTCGCCGAGCGTCGCGCGAGCCTGTGCGGCGGCGACGGCGAGTTCGAGCAGGTTACCCTGCCCGCTCTTCGCGCACTCGGTGAGCGCGGCGAGCGCAGCCTTGGTCTTGGCTTCGTCGCGGGAAGCGCGGAGTTCCTTGAGGCGCTTGATCTGCGACTCGCGGACGGCGGTGTTGTCGACTTCGAGGATGTCGAGCGCGGCCTCCTTCTCGAGGCGGTATTTGTTGAGACCGACGATCGTCTCCTTCGCTGAATCGATCTTGGCCTGGCGGCGGGCGGCGGCCTCTTCGATGCGCAGCTTCGGGATGCCGGCTTCGATGGCCTTCGTCATGCCGCCGAGCTTCTCGACTTCGGCAAGGTGCTCGCGGGCTTTCTTGATGAGCTCGTTCGTCAGCGACTCGACATAGTAGCTGCCGCCCCATGGATCGACGACGTTGCAGATGCCGGTTTCCTGCTGCAGGTGCAGCTGGGTGTTGCGGGCGATGCGGGCGGAGAAATCGGTGGGCAACGCAATGGCTTCGTCGAGCGCGTTGGTGTGCAGCGACTGGGTGTGGCCGGTGGCCGACGCGAGCGCTTCGAGGCAGGTGCGCGCGACATTGTTGAACGGGTCCTGCTCGGTGAGCGACCAGCCCGACGTCTGCGAGTGCGTGCGGAGCGCGAGCGACTTCGGGTTCTTGGGATTGAACTGCGCGACGATCTCGGACCAGAGCGTGCGGGCAGCGCGCATCTTGGCGACTTCCATGAAGAAGTTTTTGCCAATGGCCCAGAAGAACGAGAGGCGCGGCGCGAAGGCATCGACCGAAAGGCCCGCCGCGACGCCGGTCTTCAGATACTCGAGACCGTCCGCGAGCGTGTAAGCGAGCTCGAGATCAGCCGTGGCTCCCGCCTCCTGCATGTGGTAGCCGGAGATCGAGATCGAATTGAACTTCGGCATGTTCTTCGACGTGTAGGCGAAGATGTCCGCGATGATCTTCATCGAGGGCGTGGGCGGATAGATGTAGGTGTTCCGCACCATGAACTCCTTCAGAATGTCGTTCTGAATCGTGCCAGAGAGCTCTTCGAGCTTCGCGCCCTGCTCGAGCGCGGCGCAGATGTAGAACGCCATCACCGGGAGCACCGCGCCGTTCATGGTCATCGAGACGGAGACCTTGTTGAGCGGGATGTCCTTGAACAGCGTCTGCATGTCCATGATCGAGTCGATCGCGACACCGGCTTTGCCGACATCGCCAACGACACGCGGGTGATCGCTGTCGTAGCCGCGGTGCGTCGCGAGGTCGAACGCGACCGAGAGACCGGCCTGGCCGGCGGCGAGGTTGCGTTTATAGAAGGCGTTGGATTCCTCGGCGGTGGAGAAGCCCGCGTATTGGCGCACGGTCCACGGCTTCGCGACATACATGGTGGCGTAGGGACCGCGCGTGAAGGGCGCCAGGCCGGGCATCGTGTCGAGCTGCGACGCCGGCGGCAGATCCGCGGCGGTGTAAACGGGCTTCACCGGGATCTGCTCATACGTCTGCCAGATATCGGCAGGCGCGGGAGCGGCGGGAGATTTCGCTTCGCCGAACGCAAACGAGTCGTAGGCGAGTTTCGTGAAATCGGGGGCGTTGTTCATTTGAGGGCTCCAATCTGACGGAGGAAGTTGGCGAGCATGGCGGGAACGTTGGCTCGGAGGTGGATGAACTCGTCGATGCCAGCGGCGCGGAAGGCGTCGACCGTGGCAGTGTCGGCGGGCAAACCGGCGAGCACGAGTTTCAGCTCCGGCTTGGCGGCTTTCGCAGCGGCGGTGAAAGCGGGCACGAGGGCCGGATAGGTGTCGTCGGTCGAACAGAGCACGGCGATCGGCGCACCGGATTCTGCAGCGGCTTTCGCGGCGGCCTCGGCCGTGTCGAAGGATTGCTTGCCGACGGCTTCGAAACCAGCGACGGCGAAGAATCCGGCGGAGAAATCCGCGCGGGCCTTGTGCTGCAGCGCGGGCCCGATCTTTGCGAGGAAGACCTTGGGGCGCGCGCCGGTCTTGGCGGCGAACGCGTCCGAGGCGCGACGGAGATCCTCGATCACTTCAGAGGCGCGGTGGGCGACAACGGGTTTGATCGCAGCCTCAGCTTGATTCACCGCGCGACCGATGCGCGTGAGTTGGGAGATGGTCGCGCCATGGGCAGCCGCGGCAAGGGCCGCGGTGAAGCGAGTGCTCCAGCCGTTGTCCCCCGGCGGAAACGCCGGGTGGCGCCGGGCGCGGACTTCGCGGGCCCGCGCAGCTTGCAGCGTAGCGCCATCGCGGATGACCGGGGTGAGTGGCTTTTCTTTGAGGTTCGGGAAGAGATTGGTGCCGACGAGGCCGAGGCGGCGTTTGGCGATCGCGTCGGACTTCTCCGCTGCGGATTTCTCCGTGAGCTCCTGCAGATAACCCGCCCGCACGGCAGCGATGAAGCCGCCGCGGCCTTCGATGTCCTGAAAGAGCGACCAGGCTTTGCGCGCGAGTTCGTCGGTGAGTTTCTCGACATACCAGGAGCCGCCCGCCGGATCGGCCGTCTGCGTGAAGGAGAATTCCTCCGCGAGCAGCGTGTGGACGTTGCGGGCGATGCGACGCGAGAAATCGTCGGTCGCGCCCTTGACCTCGTCGAACGGTGCAATGTGCAGGCTGTCGACACTGCCGAGCACCGCGGAAAGCGCCTCGGTCGTGGCGCGGAGCATGTTCACGTGCGGATCGAGCAGCGTCTTGTCCCACTGGGTGGTGGCGGCGTGCACGAAGCACTTGGCGGCAACTTGCGGCTTAACTCCGAAAGCGACCAGCACGCGGGTCCACAGTGCGCGAAACGCACGGAACTTCGCGACCTCGGTGAAGAACTGCGGCCCGATCGCGAACTCGAAGCGCATCCGCGCGGCGAGCTGCTCCGGGGTGAGACCGCGGGCGGTCAAGGCGCGGATGTATTCGGCGGCGTGCGAGAGCGCGAAAGCGAGTTCCTGCACGGCGCTCCCGCCGGCGTCGCCCCAAAGCGCGGCGTTCACCCGCACTGTGCGCAGCGCGGGAGCATTCTCAGCGGCCCACTTTGTCCAGCCCGCGACGACGTCCAACGCCGCATCCACGGGCATCGGCAGCGAGCCTGCTTCCACCCACTCCGCCAGAGGATCGGCGGTGAGGCTGCCGGTGAGCGTCTTGAGAGCGATCTTCCGCGCACGCGCGAGCTCAAGGTAGAGGGCGGCTAGCGGCAGCGGATCGGCCGAGGCGCGCAGGTGAACCGGCACCGCGGTAAGGTCTACGCCTTTCAGCGCGCGATCCAGATCTTCAAGATCGGCGATGTTGACGCCGCCCGCCCCCACGGCCGCCGTCGGTGCTTCATCGGGATCGAAGCCGTCCAGCGTCGCGCGATCCGGCACAAGAACCACCGAATCCTGACCGGCCATCAGGTCGGCGAGCAGCGCATTATTGAACGCGGCCGGAGTGCAGGCCGCGATCACTTGGGCGACCTGCCATGCAGATTTCTTATAGCCCAGCGCGTTTGTGCCGCGCATAAAGGGAGCTTCTCCCGGTGCGGTTTTGAGATCGGCGAGAGCGTTGGTGTCAGCCCGCGTGTAGAGCGGCTGGAGGGCGATGCCCTCGAACGTGCGCGTCACGAGTTTTTTCTCGAAGGGCACGCCTTTTAGCTCTGCCTCAACCGTCTTTTTCCATAGGGAAAATGACGTGGTGAGCGCGTCGTCCATTGCGGGTGAGGAGGGGGAAGCAGTCATGGAAAAAAATGAGCGTTCGAATTGCGGTGAGTCTACAGTTTGGGCGATTTTGCTGCTCCGCAGATTTTGCCAAGGGATGCCCATTAATGGCCAAACGATGCGAAGATCAATTCTTCCACATGCGGCATAGTGGGCGTGTTGAAGCTGCCACTGAACCGAAAATTTTCACGCCCATGATCACGAAAATCGACCACCTCGGAATCGCCGTCCGCTCCCTCGACGAATCCATTCCCTACTACGAGAAGACGCTCGGCCTGAAATGCGAGCACCGCGAGGAGGTGCCGTCGCAGAAGGTGCGCACGGCGTTCTTCACCGTGGGCGAAGTGCACCTGGAATTGCTCGAGCCGATGTCGCCCGAGAGCCCCGTCGCCAAGTTCCTCGAGAAGAATGGCGAGGGTGTGCACCACGTGGCATTCGGCACGACCGACATCGTCGGCCAGCTCAAGCAAGCGGCCGACAGCGGTTGCAAGCTGATCCACGAGGTGCCCTTCGAGGGCGCCGCGGGCAAGCTCGTCGCCTTTCTCCACCCGAAGTCCACACACGGCGTGTTGACGGAATTCTGCGCCCCCAAAACCAACTGAGCCGCTAGCGGCTTCCCACCATGGCTATCTCTCCCCAACTGCTCAAAGAGCTCGAGGAAAAGCGCAAGGTCGCCTACGCGGCCGGCGGCGCCGAGAAACTCGCAGACCGCAAAAAGAAGGGTCTATTGTCCGCGCGCGAGCGGCTCGAAGCTCTCTTCCAACCCGGCACTTTCATGGAGTTCGGTCTGCACGCGCAGCATGCGTGTGAGGACTTCGGTCTAAAGGGGAAATCCTTCCCCGGCGACGGTGTGATCACCGGCGTAGGCTATGTCGAGGGTCGCCCCGTCGCGGCGTTCAGCCAGGACTTCACCGTCGGTGGCGGTGCGCTCGGTCGCATCCACGCCAGGAAAATCAGCGACCTGCTCGACTACGCGATGCAGGCCGGGATGCCCGTCATCGGCATCAACGATTCCGGCGGCGCGCGAATTCAGGAAGGCGATGAGTCGCTCTCCGGTTACGGCCAGGTTTTTTATCGCAACGTTCTCGCCTCGGGTGTGGTGCCGCAGGTTTCGATCATCGCCGGCCCCTGCGCCGGTGGCGCCGCCTACTCCCCTGCCCTGACCGACTTCCTGATCATGACGCGAAAGAACGCGCAGATGTTCATCTGCGGTCCCGACGTGATCAAGGCCGCCACGGGTCAGACCGCCTCCCTCGATCAGTTCGCCACGGCCGACGCCCACGCGGCGGTCAGCGGCAACGTGCATTTCATCGCTGAGGACGAACAGCACGCGCTCGAGATCGCGCGGAAGCTCTTCTCATTCCTGCCGTCGAACAATATCATGGATCCCCCGCACCGGCCGACGCCCACGCTGACGCTGGAAAGCGATCCGGGGATGAATGAGCTGGTCCCCGCCGATTCGAAGGCGCCGTTCGACGTGCTAAAAGTCATCGCTCGGCTCGTCGACGGCGGCGACTTCCTCGAGGTTCACAAGGATTTCGCGAAGAACATCGTTGTAGGGTTCGGGCGGATACAAGGCCTCGTGGTCGGCGTGATCGCGAATCAACCGTCGGTGAAAGCCGGCACGCTCGACATCGACTCTTCCGACAAGGGCGCGCGGTTCATCCGCTTCTGCAATGTCTTCAACATCCCGGTCGTGACGCTCGTCGACATCCCCGGCTTCATGCCCGGCCTGGCACAGGAGCGCGGCGGCATCATTCGCCATGGTGCCAAGATGCTCTTCGCCTACGCCTCCGCGACAGTGCCGAAGATCACCGTGATCATGCGCAAAGCTTACGGCGGCGCGTATCTCGCGATGTGCAGTTCCGACATGGGAGCAGACATCGTTCTCGCCTGGCCCACCGCGGAGATCGCGGTCATGGGCGCGGAAGGCGCCGTCAAGGTTCTCTTCAAAAAAGAGATCGCCGCGGCCGCTGACCCGAAGGCACGCGAGAAGGAACTGAGCGACGAGTATCGCGAGAAATTCTGCTCTCCCTACGCGGCCGCCGGCAAAGCGATGATCACCGACGTGATCGAGCCCGCTCAGACGCGCAGCATGGTCGCCATGGCGCTCCGCAACACGCTCTCGAAGCGCGAACCGCGTCCGCCGAAGAAGCACGGCAACATCCCGCTATGAGCGGATCACTGTCCCTCACTGTGGGCGCTGCCCCGACTCCGATGTTTGGCAACGCCTGGCTCGCGCTGGGCGTGTGCCTCCTCGCGGTGGCTGCACTCATGGCAGGTGTCGCGTTTATCGGACGGTGGCTAGCGGCCACTCACCCCGACGCGGTCGTTGCGCCTGCCGGATCCGCTCCGATCCCGGGTCCCGCCACCCGTGCGGTCCCTTCACCCGGCTCCGACCTCGCCGCGGTCATCGCCGCGTCTGTTTCCGTCGCACTCGGCCAACGGGCCAAGATCGTCGCCATAAAGCCGGTCGTGCCCGTTACCCCATCCGTCGAGATGTTGATGCAGCAATGGTCCATCGAGGGCCGCCGCCAGATCTATTCTTCCCACCAGATTCGCTGATTCACGATTCCATCTACACGTCATGAAAAAACTCCGCGTTACCGTTGAGGGCAAAGCCTACGAAGTCCTCGTCGAGATCCTCGACGAAGGTGCGACCACTCCTACCGCCGCCCCCACGGCACCCGTGCGCAGCGTCGCTGCCGCCGCTCCGGCCGCAGCGCCTGTCGCTGCGCCCGCGCCGGCGGCTCCAGCCTCCACCGGCGGGCCCGGCGAGGTCCGCAGCCCGCTCTCCGGCAAACTCGTCTCCATCGACGTCAAGGTCGGTGATCAGGTCAACGAAGGGGCGCAGGTTGCCACCGTCGAGGCCATGAAGATGAATACCTACATCTTCGCGCCGAAGGCCGGTCGGGTGGAAGCGGTGTTCGGCAACCCCGGTGACGGCATCGAGGAAGGCCACGTGCTGATGCGCATCGCCTGAGCAGCGCGATGAAAACGGCCTTCCTCACCGCTGCCACGGTCTTCGGCATCGCTATCGTGATCTCGATGGGTGTCGCCGCCCTGATCAAGGGGCTCTTCACCGTCGTGCGACGGGTGAACCAAGGAAAATAGTCCACGCACTCTCGCGGCGCGGACTCCTCGACTGCCTAAATGCACTTATCCGATCTGTTGAACATCTTCCAGGGCATCACCTCGCTCATCGAGTCGAGTTGGGCGATCATGCTGGGCCGCATCTTTCTGATGCTGCTCGGGATGCTTCTCGTCTATCTCGGCAAGAAGGGCGTGCTCGAGCCACTGCTGATGATCCCGATGGGCCTGGGCATGTCGGCGGTAAACGCGGGCGTTCTGTTCCTCGATCCCACCACGGCGGCAGCCGTGACGGAGGCGCCGGTCGCTGCCGACGCGGCCACGCACGGGACTTTGTTCATGGCACCGATGGTGCAGAACACTGACAATCTCATGTATATCCTGCAGATCGATTTTCTGCAGCCGATCTACACGTTTGCGTTCAGCAACGGACTGATTGCGTGCTTCGTCTTCATGGGCATCGGGGTCCTGCTCGATGTCGGTTTCGTGCTCGCCCGGCCGTTTCTGAGTATGTTTCTCGCGCTGTGTGCGGAGCTCGGCACCGTGGCGACATTCCCAATCGCGGTGGCGATGGGGCTGAATTACCGCGAGGCGGCCTCGATCGCGATGGTCGGCGGCGCCGACGGTCCGATGGTGCTCTTCACTTCGTTGACGCTCGCCAAAGAGCTGTTCGTGCCGATCACGGTGGTGGCGTATCTCTACCTGGGACTCACCTACGGCGGGTATCCTTATCTCATCCGCTTGTTGATTCCTGCCAAGCTGCGCGGGATCAAGATGCCAACGAAAGCGTCGCTGAAGGTGACGTCGGACGAGAAGCTCACCTTCGCCGTCGTCGCCTGCACGGTGCTGTGCTTGTTGTTCCCTTCGGCCGCGCCGCTGTTTCTCTCGTTGTTTGTTGGCGTCGCGGTGCGGGAAGCAGGGCTCAGCTACTTCGTCGCCGTGATCGACGGTCCGTTGCTCTACGGCGCGACGATGTTCCTCGGCCTGTTGCTCGGCGTGTTGTGTGAGGCCTCGGTCATTCTCGATCCGAAAGTTTTCGTCCTGCTCATCCTAGGCATCCTCGCGCTGCTCTTGTCAGGCATCGGAGGCATCATCGGCGGCTACCTCGCCTACTTTTTCAGCGGCCGAAAAATCAATCCCGTGATCGGCATCGCCGGTGTGAGCTGTGTCCCGTCGACGGCCAAGGTCGCCCAAAAGGAAGTCTCCAAGGTTCGGCCCGACTCGATCATCCTGCCCGAAGCGCTCGGCGCGAACATCAGCGGTGTCATCACCAGCGCGATTCTCACCGGCATCTACGTGACGCTCATTCCGCTGCTCAAATGAAGAACGTCGCCGCCAACCTCCGCTACTGGGTGTCCGGCCTGCTCGTCGCCGGCGCCGGGATCGTCGCGGTGCGCTGGATCGCACCGGGCTTCGAGGGAGCGGCGCGCCTGGTCCTCACCGTAGGCGGCGAACTCCTCGCCTTGTCCGGGCTGCTGGTCATCGCGATCGGCGTGCGTCGTCGCGTTGCTGCCGCCTCGGCCGTTCGCAGCGACACCCCCTGAGCCCAATCCCATGGAGATCGCTGCTTTCATCATCAAACACAACGGAGCCCGGTGGAGCCTCACGCCGTGGCTGCTGTTTTCTTCCCCGGAAGCGGCACCACCGCGCGCCTGAGTTCGACGCGTGGTTTCGACCGCTTTCTTCCCGACTCACCAACAAACCAGAATTTCCAATCCATTATGTCCACCACCGCGCCCGCCCTCGTTCCGTTCGCCCTGGCTCCATATCCGAGTATTGGTGAGTCCCTGAGATTTCAGCTTACCGGGCTCGTGGTGGTCTTCATTGTTTTGGGGGCGATCTGGGCTCTGATGGAAATCATCGGAGCATTTTTCAAACGCCGTCAGGCCGCTCTCGATGCGGCCAAGAAAGTTAGCCAGGCCCCGGTGGCAATTCCCCCGGTCCCGGCGCCGGTCGTATCCGCACCGCCGGCACCTCTCGAATCAGGGAGCGGCCCGAGCGCGGAGATCACCGCCGTGATCGCGGCGGCCGTGCACATGACGCTCGGCCCACGTTTTCGCATCCACTCGATCGCGCCTGTTTCGGAAAACCTCGATTGGGCGCGCGAAGGCCGCCGCACCATCTTCGCCTCTCACAAAACCCGCTAACTCGACACCTCCGCCATGCTTCAAGGATTGCAGGACTTTTTCTCCACGACGGGATTCCAATTCATCACCTGGCAGATGGTGGTGATGTGGGCGATCGCCGCCGTGCTCCTCTACCTCGCCATCGCCAAAGGTTTCGAGCCCTTGTTGCTCGTGCCGATCGCGTTTGGCGCCCTCATCGCGAATCTGCCGACGCGCGGCGTCATCACGTCGGAGATGTTGCCCAACGGCACCGTCGAGAGCGCGATCTTCCACGTCGAGGGCCAGGTGGTCGCGAGCGAATCTCCCGAAGCCGCAACGTCGCCTCACGGGCCTCGCCAGAAGCTCCGCGTGGAGCGCGTCGAAGGCGGCCTCTACGATTTTATTTCCCAAGGCGTGAAGCTCGAGTTGTTCCCGCCGCTCATCTTCCTCGGCGTCGGCGCGCTGACTGACTTTGGCCCGTTGATCGCCATGCCGCGGACGCTGCTGCTCGGGGCGGCGGCGCAGCTCGGATTGTTCATCACCTTCATGGGCGCGAATCTGATGGGCTTCAGCGCCAAGCAGAGCGCGAGCATCGGCATCATCGGCGGCGCCGACGGTCCCACCGCCATCTTCCTTGGCAACAAACTTGCCCCGGAACTGCTCGGCGCAGTCGCCGTCGCGGCCTATAGCTACATGTCGCTCGTGCCTCTGATTCAGCCGCCGATCATGCGCCTGCTCACGACGAAGAAGGAGCGCGTGATCCGCATGCAGTCGCTGCGCCCGGTCTCGAAACTCGAGAAGCTGATCTTCGCCGTCGCCGTGATGATGATCTGCATCCTGCTCGTGCCGGACGCTTCCGCTCTGATCGCGATGCTTATGCTGGGCAATTTCCTTCGTGAGTGCGGCGTCACGGAACGCCTCGTCAAATCTGCGCAGAACGAAATCATCAACATCCTCACGATCTTCCTCGGCACCACCGTCGGTTTGACGATGCGGGCCGACAGCTTCCTCGCTACCGGCACGCTCAAGATCATCCTCCTTGGCGTCGTGGCCTTCTGCTTCTCGACGGCTGGAGGCATTCTCGCCGCTAAGCTCATGAACGTCCTGTCGCCCAAGAACCCCGTTAACCCGCTGATCGGCTCCGCCGGCGTGTCCGCCGTTCCGATGGCCGCACGTGTCTCGCACAACGAGGGGCAGAAATACGACAAGAGCAATTACCTCCTCATGCACGCCATGGGGCCCAATGTCGCCGGCGTCATCGGCACCGCGGTGGCCGCGGGGTATTTCCTCTCAGCGCTCAGCCACTGAGTCGCGGCTCTGCTCAGCCT